>JAJYBQ010000073.1 GCA_021778935.1 Pseudomonadota bacterium
CGAGGTCCCGGCCCACCCGTTCGAGGTCCGCAATCCGCCTGCGCTGTTCACCGCCGGGAAAGGGATCCTCGCGGCTGGGATTCGGAATGGCACGCCGGATCGCCGCTTCCCGCTCGCAGAGCGCGGCCCTTGCCTCGCCCAGCAAGCCGCACACGCCGTTGCGGAGGATCTGGTCGTCCGCGCGGTCCTTGTTTTCCTGCCGGTACGCGTTGTAGCCCCAGCCGGTATAGAGATTGATCAGCAGGGCCTTGAGTGCGCCGGCGTCGTCGATCGGATTCGGGTAGGGTTGCATGCCGCCGCCCTAGCCTTCGCTGCGGGTGGGCTCGCTGCCGCCGGCGGCGCCGTTCAACATGGAGCCGATGCCATAAGTCCCCAGCGCCCCACCGCCGATCTGGAACGGCGCGCCCGCCGCCGCATTCGGCGCGGAGACGAGACCACGGTCCGCCATCTTCAGCGCGAGATACATCCTCGCCGCCTCCAGTTCGGTCATGCCGAATGCCCGTAGCGAAATCAGCTCGCGCATGCGCTGGTCCTGCGGCATGATCAGCACCTTCACGTCGTTGAGGTGCACGCCGTAGATCGAAAGGAACTCGCTCAGGTGTCCCTTGGCGAGCTCGATGATGTCCTGGATCCGCTCGTTGACTTGCTCCATCGGTGTCACCTGAACGATCTGGTTGATCGCTTGCTCGATCACCGGTCCGGCGTACGCGATCAATTCTTTCGTCGGAATGCGATCGCCGGCGAACGGCATGTGCGTGACGAGCTTGATCGCGTCGTCCGGGGTGTCGACGTGAACGTAATAGTCGACCGTGTACTCCATGATCGCCATTTCCTTGGACGTGGCGACCCCTTTGTTCTGCGCAAGCAGCTTGCTGCGCTGGATGTAGATCGCCTCATATTGCCACGGCGAACTCCCGCTGAAAAAACCCTGCACGATGCTGCCCAGGATCGGCTTGTCCGGTGTCACGACCTGGTGTTGGCCGGTTTCGTACACGTCGAGCACCGCGCCGCGCGACTTCAGGACGCAGAAGTGATTGCTCTCGACGGTAAGAAGCGATCCCGAAACGATGCTGTCGCCCGGGTATTTCCACGCCAGCGTATCCAGGCCCATCACGTCGCGGCCCGCGTTATCCAGAGTGCTGATGACCTGCCGTTGCAATCCACTGGGCTGCCCGAATGCCATGACTCCGCTCCTGGTCGAATAGATGGGTTCCGACGATCTCGCGCACGATATTCGCAAGCGCATCGATCGCGGCCGACGGTTTTGCGGCGGAATGGTAGAGCATGAGACCAATTCGCGGAAGCGTTGGCAGGTCGGTTCGCACCTGCAAATGACCGGGAAGCCCGGCGCGGGTGCGGACGGTCACCCCCAGGCGAGCGCGCGATCGAGTCGCCCCGACGCCGGAATTGCCTGCTCAATGAATTGCGCCTGGCCACCACGCCGGTGCGGAGACACAACCAAGCGCTTTGCCACTCCAGCGGTCACCCAGACGTCGGGTTGGATCAAAGCGATCAAGAGCGGAATTCCTCATGCGCGAGACCTTCACGCTGGGCTACCGCCGGCTTGAATGGAAGTGCAATGCGCTCAACGAGCCGTCGCGACGGGCGGCGCAACGCCTGGGATTCCGGTACGAAGGAACGTTCCGCCAGGCCACCGTCGTCAAGGGCCGAAATCGCGATACCGCGTGGTTCAGCATCATCGACGGAGAATGGCCGGGGCTGCAATCCGCATTCGAGTGCTGGCTGGCGCCCGAAAATTTCGATGCCGATGGCCGCCAGCGCGCGCCCCTCACGGCGCGTCCCGCGGCAGTTGCCTACGCCGAGGCAGATGCCGATCAATGGTTGATGACTGCCTCGGCAGACGGACCGGGAATCCATCTGGCCATTGTGCTTGACGACGAGGCCGTCAGAGGAATCGGCATCGTCGCAGGCGACGGACCGGAGCGGCACATAGGACGATTCGGGTACTGGCTCGGTCAATGCGTCTGGGGACGTGGCTTGGCCACGGCTGCTGCGCGCGCTTTCACGGGGCACGCGGCGATACATCAACGATTCGCACGCCTGGAGGCGGAGGTTCTGGCCTGGAACCCGGCTTCGATGCGCGTACTCGAAAAGGCCGGTTTTTTCAGAGAGGGGGTCCGCAAAAAGGGAATCCTCAAGGACGGGCAACTCGTAGATACGGTCATCTATGGCCTCGTTCCCTTGCATTCTGTGGGTCTTATGGAGAGCCGCTGATACCAAGCAACGTCCATGCTTCGCCCCACATTTCCCCGCCCAGCATTCCGAGTTCCGGCTTCCTGCGCAGTTCCGCGAGCATGCGCGGCATCGCGATGGCAACGGGAAACCATTTGTGGAATGCCCAGATCCGGTTCACGCGCATTCCGATCAGGATTGTTCCAGGATCGGGTCGGCAAGCAAGAATGCGTGCACAATTCCGTCACGGATGAAAGAACCCCAGACCCAGACGACCCGCTATGCAATCTGCGGCGAACCCACCCCGGACCATCTCATCGTCCAATACGGCTCCCGGGAGGTTTGCACCCGATGCATGAACGCCGACATGGCCGAACGCTGCGGACTCGATTTCGAACACGTCGAATTGGAGCCTGTGACGATGTCCGACTGTTCCTGGGAATCGCATGAATTCCATTTCGCCACGCGCCTGCCTGGCGACATCCCGGCGATCGACGCGTTCGATCTGATGGCCAAGCGGATCGCGCGGATTCGGCGTGCCCTTTCCGTTTCGCATCGCTCCGAAGAGCCGCGCCACGGGCTGCAGATCGCCGGGCAGAAGGTCGGCGGCCAGATCACCTGCGATCCCGATGACGACGCGGTCGGGCCGCCCGTCGTCATCGATGGCCGGGAGATCTTCTGGAAGGAGTTCGGCCGCATGCCGGGCACGTTCGAGGGCTTCCACTTCCGGTTGGAAATCGTCGACCGGAGCGAAGCGCCTTGAACGAATCGCCGGCAACGCGGATTGCCCCTCGGGTCACGCCCCACGGACACCTGCTGATCGAAACCGACCCCGCGAGGCCCGCGCTGCCGGAGAACCTCGCGCAGCGGATGCTCGACGCTTTTTCCCGGGGAACCGGATGCGGCCTGCTGCAGCTTGCCGCGAGCGAAGCCGCCGAAACGCTCCCTGCCGCCTTCGGCTTCTTCCGGCAATTCGCACTGCGATATGTCTATGCGCTCTGCGCCGTCCCGGACGGCGCGCGGGTCGGCGCCGACCACCCGGCGATCGAACTCCACGACGGCGAGATCGGCGAGTCGATCCTTTCCGCGCCGCTCATTGCCGGCTCCGAATACATCACCCCGGACACGCTCCGGAGTTGGTGGAGCGCGATCGACGAGGCCGCCCGCACCGAAATGCGCGTGCGGGATTGCAGCATCGAAGCCTTCCTGCACGCGCGCAACCCGGTCTGGAACAGCGTCGGCCGCATCCACTTCAATCTCGCCCCCAACCGCAAGGGCGGCAATGCCGTCGAAGGCGAACCTTTCGCGTTCGTCGTCACCTATACCCCCAAACTGCTGGCGCAAGGGCGTCCTCAGCATGTGCCGTTGGGCCAGGCCTTGCAGGCGGCCGCCGGGGCGCGGCAACGGGAGCAATTGCTGTCGCTCCTCGCGCCCGTGCAGCGGGCCGGCGAGTCCTGCGACTGGGTCAAGGCGCTGCAGGAGTCCGGGGATCTCTATCGGCCGACGCTCTGGAACGCCGCGCAGGCCTACCGGATGCTGCAGGACAGCCCCAAGCTGGAGCGCGCGGGCATCATCGTCCGCCTGCACGGCCTCTGGAATGGCCCCAAGCCGCCCCGCCCCAAGGTTTCCGCCACCGTCGGGAGCCGCGCTCCTGCCGGGCTGGGACGCGACGCCCTGCTCGACTTCCAGGTCGGCATGACGCTCGAGGGCGAACCGCTCACCGGCGAGGAAATCCGCAGCCTCCTGTCGGGCACCGAGAGCCTGGTCTGGCTGCGCGGCCAGTGGGTCGAGGTGGACCGGGATCGGCTCGCGTCGCTGCTCAAGCGCTTCTCCCGGATCGAAACGCTTGCCTCCCGCAGCGGCATCGGGTTCTTCGAGGCCTCCCGCATGCTCGCCGACGCCGGAATCGGCGGATCGGAACTGGCGGCCGACACGGAGGATGCCGGCTGGATCGGCGTCGAAGCCGGGCCCTGGCTTGCGCAACGGCTGGTGGAACTGCGCGGGACGCAGGGACAGGCCGCCCCCTATGTACCCCCGCCGGGCCTTGCCGCCGAACTGCGGCCGTACCAGGCGGCGGGCGTCCGGTGGCTGCAACTGCTCGCCCAGCTCGGCCTGGGCGCCTGCCTTGCCGACGACATGGGCCTGGGGAAGACGCTGCAGGTCATTGCCCTGCTCCTGCACTGCAAGTCCGAGCGGCGCAAGCCGCCGCGCACGACGAGTGGCATCACCGCGACCCGCGCGGCGCTGCTCGTCGTTCCGGCCTCGCTCATCGCCAACTGGGTCGCGGAGTTCCGGCGATTCGCTCCCGGCCTGCGCATCCTCGTCGCACACCCTTCCACCACCCCCGCCGCGGAGATCCGCGCCCTCGACCCGGCGGGAGTCGGAGCCTGCGACGCGGTGATCACGAGTTACGGCACGCTCGCGCGATCCCCCAACCTGCAGGGCATCGCCTGGTTTGCGATCGTCGTGGACGAAGCGCAGGCGATCAAGAATCCCGCGACGAAGCAGGCGCGCGCCGTCAAGGCCGTATCGGCCCCCTTGCGGATCGCCCTCACCGGAACTCCGGTCGAGAACCGCCTCGGCGACCTGTGGTCGATCTTCGACTTCACCAATCCGGGCCTGCTCGGAACCGCGCGGGAATTCTCGGACTTCACCAACCGGCTGGCACGGCGCGACGCCAACCCCTACGGTCCGCTGCGCAGCTTGGTTCGCCCGTACATCCTGCGGCGCATGAAAACCGACCGCGCGATCATTGCCGATCTGCCGGACAAGACCGAGATGGTCGCCTACTGCCCGCTCACCAAGCAGCAGGCCGCGCTCTACCAGCAGGCGGTCGATGCACTCGCTTCGGATCTCGAAACGGCGCAAGGCAACGCCCGCCGCGGCCTCATCCTCGCCTACCTCACCCGGTTCAAGCAGATCTGCAACCACCCCCGGCACTGGATCGGCGGCGCAGACTGGGCGGCGAACGAGAGCGGCAAGTTCGCGCGGCTCGCGGAAATCTGCGAGACCATCCGCGAGAAGCAGGAGAAGCTGCTCGTGTTCACGCAGTATCAGGAGGCCACCGCGCCGCTTGCGACGTTTCTCGGACAGATCTTCGAGCGCCCCGCCCTGGTTCTGCACGGCAAGACGCCGGTCAAAGCGCGACAGGAACTCGTCGCCCGCTTCCAGGAGGATGATCTCGTCCACGCCTTCGTGATCTCGCTGCGTGCGGGCGGCGTCGGCCTCAACCTGACTGCTGCATCGCACGTCGTGCACTTCGATCGATGGTGGAACCCCGCCGTGGAGAACCAGGCGACGGACCGGGCATACCGCATCGGGCAAAAGCGCAACGTCCTCGTCCACAAGCTGGTCTGCCGGGGAACCATCGAGGAACGGATCGACCGGATGATCGCCGAGAAGACCACGCTCGCCTCCGACCTGCTCGACTCGCGCGACGAAATCAAACTCACCGAACTCTCGAACGCGGAACTGCTGGACCTGGTCAAGCTCGACCTGCGCTCCGCGGCACTGGAGGCATAGGTGCGCCGGCGCTCCTGGTCTTCGTTCCCTCCCTACGTTCCCGTGGCGGAACGCCGCCGCAAGGCGGAGACCGCGGCGAAGAAGCTTGCCGCCAAGGGGGCGGCGCTCGAACCGGTGCAGATTGCCGGCACGGCCATCGCCCGAACGTTCTGGGGGCGATCCTGGCTCGCCAACCTCGACCGGTATGCCGACTTCGCCAATCGCCTGCCGCGCGGCCGAAGCTATGTGCGCAGCGGTGCGGTACTCGACCTCCGCATCGAGAACCGGATCGTCCGCGCAAAGGTGCAAGGCAGCTCGCTCTATACGGTGACGATCGAAATCGATGCGCTGGCGACTGCGCGCTGGCACCAAATCCGCAAGGAGTGCACCGGGGAAATCGACACGGTGGTGGAATTGCTCTCCGGCAACCTCTCGCAATCGGTGATGGCGCTCATGACCGACCCGCGGCGCGGGCTTTTTCCGAACAACCACGAAATCCGCGTGCAATGCAGTTGCCCGGACATCGCCCACCTGTGCAAGCACGCCATCGCTGCCCTGTGCGGCGTGGGCAACCGCCTGGACAGCAAGCCGGAGTTGCTATTTCTGTTGCGCGGGGTCGATCACGCGGATCTGGTCGACGAAGCGATGCAAAACGCCGGGAAGATCGGCGCCGCCGCATCGGTCACGTTCTCGAACCGCGACCTGGAGGAGATCTTCGGCTTCGAGGTCGCCGACCCCGCCGAGCCGATCGAGATCGCCGAAACGGCCAAGAATCGCCCACAGCCACCTCAACGAAAAAAAGCAAGGTAACCCGGAAATGAGCGCGCAATCCCAGTCAGCGGCACACCGACCTCATCACCGTAGGACGGAGGTTCGAACGTCGGCTTTGGAGCTCGCCGCCGTTCTGAAGGATCACGCGGCCAAGGAGCGAGAGCGGGATGATGACCTCTTGCGATCGCTCGTGGCTTCCGTGCGGGGCAAGGCCGCACGCCGGTCCGGCCAAAGGACGTAATAAGCTTGGATCACGAGGGGAGCGCGGGTCGGGCGGGCGCGGTTCCCGTCCGGCTTCGGAGTGATCGGTTGGTAGTGACCATGAGCGAGACGCAATCAAAGCGGGAGCTGATGGCCACACTCGCGACTCCGAATCCCCAAAACAAATGATTCCGGGTTATGCGTTGCAAAGTATTCTGCTATTCTACGCACCACCCCGGACAGTTGAAAATGATCCGCTGCCATTTATCTACCCTCATGGGCCGAGACAAGCTTCGCATCACGGAGGTTTCGCGGCGCACAGGGCTAAATCGCAGCACGATCACCGCCCTCTACAGGGAGACGACCACTCGGGTCGATCTCCCGGCCATCGAACAACTGTGCCGGCTGTTCAACTGCCAGGTCGGGGACCTATTCGAGTACGTTGAGGACGGCAACGAGGTGAGGCCATGACTCTCGGCGCCGCCCGCTGGCACGTCATCGCCGAGTCCAACTTCGCGTGGGAGCGCGAGGCACTCGACTGGCTGCGAAGCCAACTGCCCGACCGCGACCCCTGGCACGTCTGGACCAACTTCGAGTTCATCGACGACGAGGGCAAGGTCAGCGAAGTCGATGCCCTGGTGCTTTCGCCGGCGGGGCTCTTTCTCGTCGAAATCAAGAGTCGCCCGGGCGTGCTGACCGGCGATGTGCACAGCTGGACCTGGACCACCGATGGCCGGTCGAGCACGGTCGACAACCCGGTCATCCTCGCGAACCGCAAAGCCAAGCGCCTGGCCAGCCTGCTCAAGCGGCAGCCGGCCATCACCAAGGCCAAGATCCGCCTGCCCTTCGTCGAGCCGGCGATCTTTCTCTCGTCCACGAGCCTGTCCTGTCGGCTCGAAGGGCTGGCCAAGTCGGCCACCTTCCAGCGTGGCCGACCCGGTGCCCTGGACGACCCGGGGATCGTCGGGGCGTTGGCCAACGGCGTCACCAACCGCTCGGCGACCACCGTCGACTCGCAACAGGCGCGCGCGATCGCGCGCGGCCTCACCGAGGCGGGCATCCGCCCCTCCAACAAGCACCGCCAGGTGGGCGACTACCGGCTGGGCAAGCTGCTGTCCGAGGGTGAAGGGTTTCAGGACTGGGAAGCCCAGCACGTCAGCATCGACACGGTTCATCGCCGCGTCCGCATCTACACCGTCGCTTCCGCCTCCACCCCCGAGGCCCGTGCCACCCGCGTGCGCCAGGCGCGTCGCGAATTCGAGATCCTCGAAGGCATCGACCACCCCGGCGTCCTGAAGGTCAAGGACTACAAGGAGACCGAACTCGGCCCGGCGCTGATCTTCGATCACGACCCCAAGGCCATGCGCCTGGATCACCTGCTGCGCGACCACGGCAAAGACCTTTCGGTCACGCAACGCCTGCAGCTCGTGCGCGACATCGCCGAGACGCTGAAGTACGCCCACTCGAAGCGCCTGTACCACCGCGCCCTGGGGCCACAGAGCATCCTCGTTCATGGCATCGGCAGCGGTGCGTTGCACCTGCGGCTGATGAACTGGCAGACCGCGTCGCGCAACGTTGGTGAGTCCGCGTCGCCGTACACCGTGCATCGCACGACCGGCACCCAGCACGTCGAGGACTATGTCGAAGACCCGGGGATGATCTACCTCGCCCCGGAGACGACCCGCGCCGACCCTGCGCATGGTCCCAGCCTGGATGTGTTCTCGCTCGGCTGCATTGCCTACCAGCTCTTCAGTGGCCAGCCACCCGCCGAATCGGTGCTCGACCTGGCAGAGAAGCTGCGCGTTGGCCAGGGGCTGCGCCTGTCGGACGTGATGGATGGCTGCGGCGCGCTACAGCAGGAGCTGATCCAGTTCGCCACCTGCCCCGACGTGCTCGCCCGCTACGACACGGTTCAGGACTTCCTCGATGACCTGGATCGCGTCGAGGACGAGCTCACCACCCCCGACCCGGAAGCCACTATCGACCCCAGCGTCGCCAGCGCGGGCGACCGCCTGGACGGCGGCTTCACTGTCATCAAGCGCATGGGGCGCGGCTCCTCCAGCGACGCGCTGCTGGTGCGCAAGGACGGCAGCGACGAAGAGCACGTTCTCAAGGTCGCCTGCGACGTCGCGCACAACGACCGTCTGGCCGCAGAAGGCGAAGTCCTCGCGCGACTGCATCACCAGAACATCGTCGCCCACCGCGAGACGCTCACGGTCGCCGGCCGCACGGCGCTGTTGCTCAAGAGCGCCGGCAGCCGTACGATGGCCGAGAAGCTCAAGGAAGAGGGGCGCTTGTCGCTCGACATGCTGCAGCGCTTCGGCGAAGAGCTGATCGAAGCGGTGAACCACCTCGAAGCCGAAGGTGTGGCCCATCGCGACATCAAGCCCGAGAACATCGGTATCGCCGAGAACCGCACCGGCAAGCTGCAGCTCGTGCTGTTCGACTTCTCGCTGTGCCGCACGCCGGCCGACAATATCACCGCCGGCACGCACCCTTACCTCGACCCGTTCCTGTCCCTGCGCCGCCCGCCGCGCTGGGACCTGTACGCCGAGCGCTTCGCGCTGGCCGTCACGCTCTACGAGATGGCGGTCGGCCAGCCGCCGGTCTGGGGCGACGGCCAGACCTCGCCGGCCATGCTCGACGTCGAGGCCACCATCGAGAGCGACGTCTTCGACCCGGTCACGCGCGAGGGCTTCACCGCGTTCTTCTCGAAGGCCTTGAAGCGCGACTACCGCGAGCGCTTCGACAACGCCGAAGACATGCTGCGCGCATGGCGCGCGATCTTTGCCGCTCGGCAGACGGTTCATCCCGGGGAGACCGGCGCAGCGGAGGGCCTGGCCGCCATCGCCATGACCGCCACGCCGCTCACCACGATGGCCGAGCTGGGCTACAGCCTGGAAGCGCAAGACATCCTGGAGCGCATGGGCATCCACAACGCCCGCGAACTCCTGGCCGTCGATCGCAT
>JAJYBQ010000074.1 GCA_021778935.1 Pseudomonadota bacterium
GCCCCCAAGCCCATCGATGCCGCCGTCAGCGAACAGAATTTCAGAAAGCTGCGGCGGCTGATTCCCTGCCGCCGCAGCACCTCGTAGAAGGTTTCGGCCATCGCGGATCTCCCCCCATCGATTCCATCCCGGTCCGGCGATGCCGGTGGGCTGGGAGAAGAGGTATCAAGACCCGTGCCAACTCCCCCACGGATTACCGGAATCACCGGAAATCAACGGCTTGGATGCTCCACCCTGGTGCCGGGAAATCGCCGCCCTGCAAGTCCGCCAACCGGATATTTCCCGGCATTGGAAAGAAGCTTTCCAGATGCCCGTCCGGTCGCGCTCGATGAACCCCACCCCGATGCTGGGGTGGCGGAGCGTGATAGAGGCGGGATCCGGGCTGCGACGACGCGATGCGGTCCGCTTCGTAGGCCGTGACCATCCGCCCGAACCAGAAAACCGCATCCCTTGAATGCGACGACGGTCCGTGGCGCGTCGGCTACGCCGGAACTGCTCCCGCGCACGCGTATCGGGGGCAGGACGTCAGTCGATAACCGAGCGATCGTCCTCGCTTGGTTCCCGTCCCGCCTTCCGCGATTGACGCTGTCGCAAGGGGGCCTGCAGGTTGTTCCAGTCATGACGCCACCTCTTGCGCTTGCGTGGGCGCCTCCGCGGCCCCGCCCGCAGGCCCTGCCTCGTTGAACAGAGCGATATAGGGCGCATAGCGAAATCGCCGGTTCCGCGCGTAGCCGGTCATCTCGCTGAGCACGCCCAGCTTCACCAACCGGGATACCAGGCTGTTGGCCGCTGCGTAGGTGGTGCCGGTCATCTTCTGCACGTCATGCACCGCGACGATCGGCCGGTCGAACAACGACTCGAGCACTTTGTGGCCGTTACCCGCTGCGCGGCCGAGCTGTACGGTGATTGCGGCACGGTGTTGCTCGCGCAGTTGCAGGATGCGCCGAGCCGTCTCCGCGGCCTCGCCGGCCACCTCGATCACGCCGCGCAGGAAGAACGCGAGCCATGCCTCCCAGGCTCCTTGGTCGCGTACCGCCTGCAAGTGCTCGTAGTACGCCTGCCGGTGCCGCTTGAAGAAGTGCGAGAGATAGAGCACCGGCTTGTGCAGCACGCCGCGCTCGGTGAGCAGGAAGGTGATCAGCAGCCGGCCGACGCGCCCGTTGCCGTCGAGGAACGGGTGAATCGTCTCGAACTGCACATGTGCGAGCGCGATCTTTACCAGCGGCGGCAGCTCGTCGTGCGCATGCAGGAACTTTTCCAGGCCCCCCAGCGCCGCAGGCACTGCGTGGTGCGGCGGCGGCACGAAGGTGGCGGTGTTCAAGGTGCAGCCGGCCGGACCGACTCGGCCGCCAGCAGGTCCTGCAGCGAACTCTGCGTGCCCTCGATCTGACTGGAGAGCACCACCTCCTTGCGCACATACATGAAAACGAAAAGGTCCGGGTTCGGCAGGGTGAGCACCGAGCCGTCGAGCCGACCCAGCGCTCGATCGGCCGCCGACAGCAAACCCGGTAGCTCCCCCGCCAGTTCGAGCGCCGGTTGCGGCGGCAGTGGCGCCGGCATGAAGGCGCGGTAGCCGGTCGGCTGGCTGACATAGCAACCGGCTCGCGTCCAATACTCGGCGGCGTCCCCTTTGCGCATCGCTCCCTTTAGTATGGGCTGAAACACTCGCCATATGATAGGCAGCCTTTAGTATATTGGCGAGGCTGGGATTTCACCGAAAACGCACATTTCGGCTTTCGATGAAAATCGCCATTTTGACGAAATACAGCGTACTCAGACGGCCCTGCTCCGGCGCGAGGAACACGAGCCGCGTTTGCCGCGCTGGGGAAATGGTCTCCGATCCATTGCTCCGAGCCAACTTATCAGACAAGACATTTCGGTGGCTGTCGCCGGCCACCGCCGCTACTGCGGGCTCGGTCGGCGGGTCTACGCGGGATTCGTCGTGGTGCCGGCCGGCATCCTGTCCGGGGGCCTGGCGCCGTTGACCACATTGCGTGAGGGTCGGTAGCGCGGGGGGTGTTTCGCGCAGAACTCGATTCGTACCATCGAGCAGATCTATTAGCCAGCCCTTTTGATAAGGGTCCTACCTCACACCCGCCAGTGTGATCGATAACAGGACTTGACCGGAGATCAAAACAGAAATCATAACAAAATCATGGTGTTACGCAGTTTTGCTGGCGGAGACGGAGGGATTCGAACCCTCGATGCGAGTTTATGCCCGCATGCTCCCTTAGCAGGGGAGTGCCTTCGACCTCTCGGCCACGTCTCCGAATTTCGGCGGGGTCTTGCGAGAAGCGTCTCCCGTGCGAACCCGGCAGTGTAGAGCCTGCCCGAAATCGGGTCAAACCCCGGCCGCGCACGATGCGGCCTGAAACCGGCGGCTGCCGCCCGTTGTGCGGGAACGGGCGACTCACGCGCCCGCGTTCTGCTCCAGCCCGAACGCCTTGTGCAGGGCGCGCACGGCAAGCTCCATGTACTTGTCCTCGACGACGCAGGAAATCTTGATTTCGCTCGTCGAGATCATCTGGATGTTGATGCCTTCTTCCGACAGCGTGCGGAACATCAGGCTGGCGATGCCCACGTGCGAGCGCATGCCGATGCCGACCACCGACACCTTGCAGATGCGCGTGTCGCCGAGCACCGCCCGCGCGCCGATATGCGCCTTGAGCGGGCCGTTCAGCAGTTCCATGGCCTTGGCGTATTCGTTGCGGTGCACGGTGAACGAGAAATCGGTCAGGCCGTCGGCACCGGTGTTCTGGATGATCATGTCGACGTCGATGTTGGCATCGGCGACCGGCCCCAGGATCTGATACGCGATGCCGGGGCGGTCGGGCACGCCGGTGAGCGTGATCTTGGCCTCGTCGCGGGTGAACGCGATTCCGGAAATGGCGGCCTGTTCCATCTGGGTATCTTCCTCGAACGTGATCAATGTTCCCGAATCCGCTTCTTCTTCGAGCGGCATGTCGGCGTCGGTGAGGCTGGAGAGCACGCGCAGCCGCACGCGGTATTTGCCGGCGAACTCCACCGAACGGATCTGCAGGACCTTCGAGCCGAGGCTCGCCATCTCCAGCATTTCCTCGAACGTGACCGTGCGCAGCCGCTGCGCCTCGGGCACGATGCGCGGATCGGTGGTGTAGACCCCGTCCACATCGGTGTAGATCTGGCATTCGTCGGCGCGCAGCGCCGCGGCCAGCGCCACCGCCGAGGTATCCGAACCGCCGCGGCCCAGCGTGGTGATGTTGCCATGTTCGTCCTGCCCCTGGAACCCCGCCACGACGACGACCTGACCGGCGTCGAGGTCGGCGCGGATCCGCGCTTCGTCGATGGCGACGATGCGCGCCTTGGTGAATGCGCTGTCGGTGAGCACGCGGACCTGGGCACCGGTGTAGCTGCGCGCAGGGATCCCGATGCCCTTGAGCGCCATCGCCAGCAGGCCGATCGTCACTTGCTCGCCGGTCGACGCGATGACGTCGAGTTCGCGGGGATCGGGCTCCGCCTGGAGTTCCTTCGCCAGCCCGATCAGGCGGTTGGTCTCGCCGCTCATCGCGGAGACCACGACGACGATCTGGTGGCCGGCGCGACTCCATTTGGCAATGCGGCGGGCGACGTTTCGGATGCGCTCCGTGCTGCCAACCGAGGTGCCGCCGTACTTGTGGACGATGAGCGCCATGAAATTCGGGAAAAAGCGAATGAAAACCCGCAATTATACGGAGAACCACGCGAAGGGCCGGTTGGACGGCCGTGCCGGGAACGGCATGGAGAACCGTGCCCCGGGGAACGATGCCGGGGGACTATGCCGGGAACCGCACGGCACCCGCGGAGATGCCGGCCAGCAGGTCGGCCGCGCCCGCCCACTCGATACGGATGCGCCCCACCCCCGGCCCGACGAAGCGGGCGTCGGCACCGAGACCGGCGGCGTAGATCAGGCGGTCGTCGCGCCAGAGCAGGGGCAACGCGGCACGATCGAACTCCGGCACGCCGCGCTCCTGGTACCAGTGCTTGAGATGTTTCGACGGACGAGCGGGGTGCAGCGTGAGCCGCTCGCCGCCGCTGCGGCCGCGCAGGTCCAACGGTCGCGCGCGCAGCCAATCGGCATCGAACCCGGCATCGAACCCCGCGGCGCCGGTCGGCAGGAACCGGAGCACGCCGCCCCAGGATGGCACGGAAAACTCCGGCTCGCCCCGCCATAGCAGGCGCTCCCGCCCCCGCGCGCCGGCATCGGGTGCGCGCAGGCAGAGCAGGCCACGATGCCGGTGCAACTCCTGCCGGCCGAAACGGATCCGCATGCGCCCGTCCGGCGCGCCCTCGATCGCCTGCGCCAGAGCCTCCTGCAACCGCGCGCGCGGCGGCGCCTCCACCCCTGCGCGCGCCAGCCAGGCACGCATCGCCAGGGCCCGGCGCACGGGCGTCAACGCGGCGAGGCGATCGACGCGCAGCATGTCCGCCGGTGCGCCATCGGTGCACCATTGCAACAACTCGGTCCCGAGTTCCTGCATCAACTCCGCGGCATCCGCGATCAGGTCGATCGAACGCGCCGCCGATTTGCGGACGCCGCCGCGGATCGCCGCCAGTTGCGGCAGCACCTTCGCGCGGATCGCATTGCGCGCGAGCCGCGTGTCGGCGTTGCTCGGATCGTCCACCGCCGCCAGCGCATGACGCGCAACGTAGTCCGCCAAGGCGCTACGCGACGTATCCAGGAAAGGCCGCAAGACTTGCACCGGCGGCGCGAGCGCCGTTTCGGCGGCGCCGTGATGCGGATCGCGGCGCTGGTTCTGCGCCGCGATCCGCACCGCCGCGATTCCGGCCAGGCCATCCGGACCCGCACCGCGCAGCCACTGCAGCAGAAACGTCTCCAGGCGATCGTCGGCATGGTGCGCGGTGAGCACGAACGCCGCACCCCGCTCGTGCGCCACCTCGGTCAAGGCACGGTACCGGGCATCGCGGGCGCCGGCTTCGACGCCGCGTCCGTTGCGCGCGACCGCAACCCGGCGCACGACGCATTCCACGCCGCGCGCGGCGCACTGGGCTGCACAGTGCTCCGCCCAATCGTCCGCGCAACCCTGCAGGCCGTGATGCACGTGTACGGCCAGGAGGAAATCAAATGCCGCAACGCCGCGATCCCGCAGACGGCAAGCGAGATCCAGGAGCGCAGTGGAATCGGGGCCGCCGCTGTAGGCGATGACGACCCCGGCGCGCGCGCGAACGATCAGACCCGCGCGCTCCACCGCGTGCTGCAACGCGCTCAGGAGCGCGCGATCTTCCGCACACTCCGGAAGACGCGCCGAGCCCGCCTCATGCCTCGCTGGGGGCTTCCTTGAACTTGCCATAACTCATCAGGCGGGCGTGCCGAGCGGCGAGCAGATCCTTGGTCTTGACGCCCTGGAACTGGCGCAACGCATCCGCCAGCGCCCGCTTGAGCAGGGACGCCATCTCGTCGGGATCGCGATGCGCGGCACCCACCGGCTCTGCCACGATGCGGTCGATCAGACCGAGCGCCTTGAGACGGTTGGCGGTGAGGCCGAGCGCCTCGGCCGCCTCGGGCGCGCGCTCCGCGCTCTTCCACAGGATCGACGCGCAGCCCTCCGGCGAGATCACCGAATAGGTCGAGTACTGGAGCATGAGCACCATGTCGGCCACGGCGATCGCCAGCGCCCCGCCCGATCCACCCTCACCGATGATCGTCGAGATGATCGGCACCTGCAGTTGCGACAGCACGAACAGGTTGCGCCCGATCGCCTCGGACTGACCCCGCTCCTCGGCATCGATGCCGGGATACGCGCCCGGCGTGTCGATGAACGTGAATAACGGCAGACGGAACTTCTCCGCCATCTTCATCAGCCGCAGCGCCTTGCGGTATCCCTCGGGCTTGGGCATGCCGAAGTTGCGCATCGCCCGCTCCTTGGTGTCGCGCCCCTTCTGCTGGCCGATCACCATCACCGGCTGACCATTGAACCGGGCGAGCCCCCCGACGATCGAAGGGTCGTCGGCAAACGCGCGGTCGCCATGCAGCTCATGGAAATCGGTGAAGATCCGATTGACGTAATCGAGCGTATAGGGTCGCTGCGGGTGGCGCGCCAGCTGCGAAATCTGCCAGGGCGTGAGCTTGGCGTAGATTTCCTGCAGCAACCCGCGGCTCTTTTCCTGCAGGCGGGCGATTTCATCGGAAATATCGACGGCGGAATCGTCCTGAACGAATCGCAGCTCCTCGATTTTGGATTCGAGGTCGGCGATCGGTTGTTCGAAATCCAGAAATGCGGTCTTGGCGGGCGGCATGGCTTCGTCTTTCAGTATTCGACCGGAACCGGGTCCAGGCTGCGCCAAAGGTACCAGGTCGCGACGCTGCGATAGGGCGCCCAGCGTCGGCCCAGCTGCGCGACCTTCTCCCGTCCGGCAGCGCGCAGGAGATCGGCGGCCGTCTCCCCGGGGAAATAGTGCATCCCGACCGCCTTGAGCAGGCCGAGGTCGTCCAGCGGCAGCACGTCGGGGCGCAGAAGATTAAAGATCAAAAACATCTCGGCTGTCCAGCGGCCGATGCCGCGGATTTCGGTAAGGCGGCGGATCACCGTCTCGTCGTCCCAGGCGGATATCTCCCCGACATCGAGGCGCCGGTCCGCGAAATGGCGAGCCAGATCGCGCAGGTATTCGACCTTGCGCTCCGACAGGCCACAGGCCCGCAAGGTCGTCGCGCGCCGGCGCAACAGCGATGTCGCCGCGTCGGCCGCGGCCAATTCGGGACAGCGCGCGCACAGGCGCTGCCATACCGCATCGGCGGCCTTCACCGAGATCTGTTGTCCGACGATCGATCGCGCCAGGGTGAGGAAGCCGTCACCGCGGCTCGCCAGCGCAACCCGCGGGTGATCGGCAATGATCGCGCCCAGGGTCGGATCCACGGTACGCAGACGGCGCTTGGCGGCTGTCCAATATTCCGGGCCCGGGACGACGCTACGCGGCGGCGGAGCGAGCCTGCGAAGGCTGGCTGCACTGCCGCCACCCTCACCCCCGCCCTCTCCCGCACGCGGGAGAGGGGAACCCTCTAGCTCCGCCGCCATGTCGTGCCGCCCGGCCCGTCCTCGAGGCCGATCCCCTCGGCCGCGAGCTCGGCGCGGATCCGATCGGCGGTGGCGAAATCGCGCGCCTTCTTGGCGGCCGCACGCTCCGCGATGCGGGCGCGGATCCGCTCGCCCTCGTCGCCGCTGGCCGCGGCGGCGCCAACGACAGCCGGAGTCACGGAACCCGCCGGAACCACCGGTTTGCCGGTCGCGCCGGGAGCCGACTGCAGAAACGCATCCGGGTCGTCCTGCAACAGGCCGAGCACCCCGCCCAGGGCACGCAATTGCGCCGCGGCCGCGGTCGATTTGCTGCGGTTCACCGCCCCCGCGAGGTCGAACAATTCGGCGATCGCCGCAGCGGAATTGACGTCGTCATCCAGCGCCGCCGCAAACCGTTGGGCATGCGGCTGCTGCCAGTCGACCGGGACCGGCGCGCGATCGAACCCCCGCAGCGCGGTATACAACCGCGCCAGCGCCGCGCGGGCGTCGGCAAGGAGTTCCCGCGTGAAGGAGATCTGTCCGCGGTAGTGGGTGCGCACGAGAAAAAAACGCAGGACTTCCGGCTGGTAGCGCGCCAGGGCGTCGCGGATGGTGACGAAATTCCCCAGCGATTTGGACATTTTCTCGGCGCCCACGCGCAGCGCGCCGCAATGCATCCACAGCTTGGCCAACGGCTCGCCGAACGCCCCTTCGCTTTGCGCGATCTCGTTTTCGTGATGGGGAAAGATCAGATCCGGGCCGCCGCCGTGGATGTCGAAGGTGTGCCCGAGCGTCGCTGCCGACATCGCGGAGCATTCGATGTGCCAACCCGGCCGCCCCGGACCCCAGGGCGACGGCCAGTGCGGCTCATCGTCCTTGGCGTGCTTCCACAGGGCGAAGTCGAGCGGATCGTGCTTGGCCTGGCGAACCTCGATGCGCTCGCCGGCCCGCAACTCGTCGAGGGAGCGCCCCGAGAGCCTGCCATAGCCCGGAAACTTGCGGACCGCGAAATCGACGTCGCCGTCCTCCGCGAGGTAGGCCAGACCCTTGCGCTCCAGCGTCCCGATCAGCTCGAGCATCTCCGGGATGTATTCGGTGGCGCGGGGCTCGATGTCGGGACGCTGGATTCCCAGCGCATCCAGGTCTTCATGCATCGCGCGGATGTTGCGCTCCGTCACGGCGGCAATCGACTCGCCGCGCTCCTGAGCGCGGCGGATGATCTTGTCGTCGACGTCGGTGATGTTGCGCACGTAGGTCACCTGCAGGCCGCGGGCGCGCAGCCATCGCTGCACGATGTCGAACGCCACCATCAGGCGCGCATGTCCGAGATGGCACAGGTCGTAGGTGGTCATGCCGCAAACGTACATGCGCACATGCCCCGGCTCGATGGGAACGAGGTCTTCGACGCGGCGGGAAAGGGTGCTATAGATTCGGATCGTCATGGGATCGGTCGGGAATCGCCACGCGGCCCGCACACGATCGTGTGCGCCTTCGGGACCGGCAGGCGCGCGGGCCGGCTGCCCCCCACGAACCCGCGTTTCGGAGATTCCTTAGAATGACGAATTCCAGTATATCAGCGCCCTCGCGTCCTTCAGCCCTGCACCGGATTCCGCCTTGTCACCAAACCCTCGTTTTCCCAATCGGGTCGCCGCGGCCCTGATCGCCGCCGCGGCCCTCACGGCGCCTGTCGCGCACGCGCAATCGGCAGACGCCCAGGCCGCGCCCACGATCGCCCCCACACTTGCCGCCAAACCGCCCGCGAACGACAACCCGACCGCCACGGCGATGAAGGCCATCGCCGGCGCCTTGCACAAAGGCGATCGGGCAGGTGCGCTGAAGCTTGCCGATACATTTCTTGCCACCCACCATCGGAATCTCTCGGTGCGCTTTGAGCGCGCCGTGATTCTCGAAGATTTGAACCGTCTGGCGGAGGCTGCCGCCGCGTTCGAGTCGCTCACCCGGGACTTCCCGGAATTGCCCGAGCCGTACAACGATCTGGCGGTGATCCATGCCGCGCAGGGGCATCTCGAACTGGCGGAGCAGGATCTCCGTCGTTCGATCGGCGCGCAACCGAACTACGTGACCGCGCGCGAAAACCTGGGTGACCTGTACGTCGCCATGGCAGCCGCCTCGTATGCGAGCGGCGTCAAGCTCGCACCGGCCAACGGCGCCCTGCAAAAGAAACTCGCGATGGCACGCAGCCTGTCCGCCGAGCTGACGAAGGCGCGCTGAGCGCTGCCATGTTCTGCAACACCCATCACCCCAGCCCCCTTCCACGACCGGACGAGGGCACTTCAGGAGAATCCCCGTGAAACGATTCCGTAGCGCCCTCGCCCTCCTTGCCGTCGCCGCCTGTGCAGTGCTTCCGCTTCGCCCCGCGGTTGCTGCGGAACCGGCCAAACCGATCATCGTCACGCTCGACACCAACCTCGGCCCGATCGTGCTCGCGCTCGACCCGCAGCGCGCCCCCCGGACGGTGGAAAACTTCGTGCACTATGTCCGCGACGGGT
>JAJYBQ010000075.1 GCA_021778935.1 Pseudomonadota bacterium
GGCGCAAGGCGTGCGCGCAGCGGCCGCCGACGACACAATGGTGCTCGATCTGCATGCGACGACGACGCATCGTGCGTACCAGCGCATCGCGGTGACGGTCGATCGCAAGACGGGGCGGCCGATCGCCGCGCGCTTCTATCTCGGCAGCGGGAAGCTGTTCAAACTTGCCCGCTACGGCCGGCCGACATCGCTGGACGGCAGGCGTCTGATCGTGCAGACCTGGTTTGTCGACCCTGCAGACCCGGGAACGGCCACGCTGCTGCAAATCCGAAAGGTCGACCCGCGGCAGTGTCCGGCGGGCCGCTTCACGGTAGATGGTTTTGCGGAGTGATGAACCGAAGGCTGCCTGCCATCGCGGCGGCGTTGCTGTTGCCCGTCGTTTCGGCACCGGTCTGCGCGGGCGATGCCTCGCTCTCCGAGACCTTGATCGGCAAGGGCAGTTACACGGAGATTCGTCGTGCGGTGGATCCGGGTGCGCTGACCGGCATTCCGACGACGGGAGCCGCCGCAGCGGTGGTCGTGGACGGCTCCATCGATGGAACGTCGTTCCGGATCAAGAGCGATTATGGAATCGATCGTGGGGGGGCGGATGCGACGGCGTTTTCGACCGTAACCCGGCGGACATCGCTGCTGATGCTGTCTGCCGCCGGCGACTTCCTGGGCGGCCACTGGACGATCGGCAAGTACACCGAGTCCTTTGATGACGGGTTCTACGCCCATGTGCTGGATTTTCTCACCGACAACATCGCATCCACCGATTTCTTCGACTACTCCTATCGGTCGAACGGCTTCCCTGCGGTGCGCTATTCGGCGGGGGACGCCCGCCATACGCTGGAGGCGATCTACAGCGATGATCGGCTCGACAGAACGGGGTATGCCTTCAATGCCCTCAATCCCGGTTTCAATCGCGGGATCAGGCAAGGCCTACTCGTCGGCCGTTTCGCCGGAGATTCCTGTCATGCCCTCGGTTTGCTGCAAAAGCCGAGCGACATGGCGCTCGGCGGCGGCGCAAGCGGAAACTGCCTGTTGGCATCGCAAGGTTCGGTGTATTCGGCCGTGTTCGTCCAGCGCGGAAGCCGGTTCCCCATGCTTTCTACCGCACTGTACGGGCCGGATCCGACGGGGAGTTACCTCGTCGATCGCCGATCGTCGTCGGTGTTCTATCGGCGTGCGATGGTGGGGGTGCAATGGAACGTCTCCCCGGAGGTGGGGATGCGCATGGAGTTGCAGCACAACGATTCCGGTATGACCAAAGCGGAGCAGCGGAGCTGGGATGCAGCCTTGCAGGTCGATCGCGCGGTCGCCAACCCGGCGGTCGCTGCCGGCGCGCTTGCGCTCGATGCGCAGGCGCTGGAGCTGCCGTGGGCGAGCAATCTCTTTTGCCATATGGAATATGTCTTCCCCAGCGGCGGACAGGTTTCGGTAAACGTGCTGTCGGGTCTGGACGGCAGCACGTTGACGGAGGTCGAGCTCATCAAGACCGTGACCGAACACACGGACTTTCGGTTGGCGATTACCCATACCGCCGGTCCGGTCGGGTCGGAGTTCGGTACCAGTCTTCTGGGGAATCGGGTGACGCTCGGGGCGCGGTACTTCTTCTGACGGTGTGCTGATGGCCGCGGTTGAACGGGGTGGCGATCCGGCGTTGCGGCCGAAGCCTGCGGCCTATGTCGTGGCAAACGTGGCGGCCCATCGCATGCGCGTGGTGCGGCTTTGGGCCGGCCTGCTCACGGGGGCCGAGATTGCGCGTGCCCGGGGGATTCTGCGCGCGCACCGCAAGCTGGATTATGTGTACGGGCGGATCGCCCTGCGGCTCCTCGCGGCGCGATGGTCCGGGGTGCCGTCGTCGAGCGTCGAGGCGTCCGCGGGGCCGGGTCCGGTAACGCTATGCATCGCCGGAACGCCGGTATATTGCTCGCTGTCGCATCGGGGGACGCATTTCGCGGCCGTGTTCAGCGAACAGTCGTGCGTCGGCATCGACGTCGAGCGTGTGCGGGCCGGCGCCGCCGAGGCGGTGCGCGTGTTCCTGCGGCCCTGGCGCGGGAGCGCCCTCCGGTGGCGCGATGCCGCGGCGATCGCGCACTGGTGCGAGCTGGAGGCGATCGGCAAGGCTCTCGGGACCGGCCTGGACGCGTCGGCAATGCGGATCCGGTTCCGGGCGTCGGACCCGGGACGGTTTGGCGTACATTGGCGGGCGTTCTTCCTGGGTGACGATGCCTGCGGAGCGGTGAGCTGGATCGCCGGCGCGCAGGCGAAGGCGGTGTCCGCCCCGGATGTTGTATGTATCGACAGCGACCATTTTTTCGGGGCGTTCCCGCCGCCATCCCCGGGCCGGTCCGGGAGGATCATCATGGAACCGATCACGATTCGCCAGCCCGACGACTGGCACTTGCACCTGCGCGACGATGCCGTGATGGCGGCCGTGGTGCCCTGGACTGCACGCACGTTTGCACGGGCCATCGTCATGCCCAATCTGCGCAACCCGGTGACGACGGTGGAGCGGGCGCGTTCCTACCGGGCGCGCATCCTCGCGGCGTTGCCCGCGGAAATGCGATTCGAACCGCTCATGACGTTGTATCTGACCGGCGCGACGCCGGCAGCGGAGATCGGCCTGGCACGCGAAAGCGGGTTCGTCCACGGCGTCAAGCTCTACCCGGCGCGCGCGACGACCAATTCCCAGTTCGGCGTGCGGTCGATCGCTGATTGCACGGCGGTGTTCGAGGCCATGCAGCGCGCCGATCTGCCCCTGCTGGTTCACGGCGAGGTGGCGCGGCCCGATGCCGACGTGTTCGACCGCGAGCGGATCTTTCTCGATGAGGTGCTGATTCCCCTCCGGCGCGATTTTCCGGAACTGCGCGTGGTGCTCGAGCACATCACGACCCGGGAGGCCGTGGCGTATGTGCGCGAGGCGCCGGGGCGCATCGGGGCGACGATCACCGCACACCATCTGGTATACAACCGCAACGCGATGTTCGTGGGGGCGGACGGTTCCGCGGGCATGCGTCCGCACTACTACTGCCTGCCGGTGCTCAAGCGCGAGGATCATCGCCGGGCGCTGGTCGAGGCGGCGGTGAGCGGCAATCCGCGCTTTTTCCTGGGGACGGACAGCGCACCGCATCCGAGACAGGACAAGGAGTCGGCTTGCGGGTGCGCCGGTTGCTTCACCGCGCCGTTCGCGCTGCCGCTCTATGCCACGGTGTTCGAGCAGGCGGGCGCCCTGGATCGGCTGGAGCCGTTTGCCTCCGAATTCGGCGCGGATTTCTACGGACTGCCGCGCAACCAGGGAACGGTAGGCCTGGTGCGCGGCATTCCCGAGGAACCGCCTGCGGTCATCGCGGGGAATCCGGAGTTCACGGCGCTGGGACGTGAAGCGTGCCGCTGGCGAATGGCCGCGGCGGCGTGAGCGGCGGAGCCGTCGCCGTCGACCCTTTCACGAAACGCCCCAAATTTGATCGCCGGATGGCAATTCCGCGCGATGGCGTCGCACTGGTCAGTTCGAGCCGATGATGCGGTCGGCCGCCGCTTCGGCCGCGGACATTTCCGTTTGATAGATGGGGGTGGCGTAGCTGTCGCTGGCGGTGGTCACATCGGAATGCAGTGCGGAACCATGCGCCGGTGCGCCGCCGGCCGCGGTGTCGATGGCGACATGCACGGACATGCCGGGGCGCAGCGGATGCTTGGCGAGGTCCCTGGGGTCAAGGCTGATACGCACCGGGACGCGCTCGACGATGTGGATGTAGTTGCCGGTTGCGTTGTCGGGAGGAAACAGGCTGAAGGTGCTGCCGCCCGCCGGCTCGATTCCCAGCACTTTGCCGTGGTAGGTCGCCGCCGCCCCATCGCGATGACTGGTGATCCGTACCGGCTGCCCCGGCCGAATGCCTGCCATCACGGTTTCCTTGATGTTCGCGGTTACCCAGAGATCTCCCAGTGAGACGACGTTCATCAGCAGTTGACCCGCAGTTACGCGCTGGCCCGCTTCGGCTCGCCGGTTGGCGATGAACCCGTCCACCGGCGCCACCACGCGGCTGCGGTGGAGTTCGATGTAGCGCTCGATGAAGTCGGCGCGTTTCCGCAGCACCAGCGGGTTGTTCCGTGTGTCGGTATTGGCTACCAGCGCTTGCGCCTTGGCGTAGTTTCCTCGGGCCGCAGCGATCCGCCGGTCGAGGATCGCCAGGTCGGCGCGGGTGTCGGCGACTTTCTGGTGGGACATTGCACCTCCGGCTTCGGCCAGCGCATAGCGCCGAAGATCGTCGGCGATTTTCTTGCGTTGCACGCGTAATGCGGCGAGTTGGTGGTCGGCTTGCGCGGTTTGCGCGATTTCGCTGCGGATCCGGCGCACGGCTTCTGCCAAGGCCGCTGCGCTGTCGTCCATGCGCGCGCGCAGCAGGTTTGGATCCTGTTCCGCCAGCAGCTGGCCCGCCCGCACCATCATGCTGTTGTCGGCCTCGACTTTCCACACGACGCCGGGGACCAGGGCCTGCACGGGAATGATGTTGCCCGACACATAGGCATCGTCGCTGCGGATCGTGGTGCTCAGGAACAGATCCCAATAGGCATAGCCCATCAGCACCGCCGGGACGGCCAGCACGGCGACGGTTCGCAGGCGCCGATAGCGGGTTTTGATCTTCGGGGTGGTGTTCATCGTCGGTCTGAGAGGGGTTGTGCTAGGGGCTGGGCGCCGCCGCCCAGATCGGTTGCGGTATCGGTGATGGCGGTGAGCCAGCGCAGCGTTCCGCTCTGAAGCGCCATGTCGGCGCCATGCTGGCGAATTTGCGCGCGCACGCGCACGAGGCGCGGGAGCACGCCACTGCGGTACGCGGCGTCGGCAATTGCGGCCAGACGGTCGGCTTCTTCGCGCGCATCGGCGTCGTCGGCGAAGTTTTGCTTGCTGTTGTCGATTTCGGCGAGGTCGGTTGCTACCTGTGCCGCCGCGTCGAGGACGGTCTTGTCGTAGGCGTAGATCGTGGCGTCATAGGCGGCGGCGCGCGCATGCAGATTGGCATCGAGCGCTCCGCCCTCGAACAGCGGCAGGCGGATTGCCGGAGCAACGGCAAACCCTTCGCTGTTGGAGTAGAACATCTTGGCGAGTCCGAGACTGGTCAGTCCGGCGAACGCGCTCAGGCGAATGTCCGGGTAATAGGCGATCTTCGCCAGTTTCTTGCGGTGGCGAGCGGCTTGCGCCTGCCATAGCGCGATCTGGATGTCGGGGCGGGCAGCAAGGGCGTCGAGATCGATGGTCGCGGGAAAAGGAAAGGCGTTCGGCGTTGGCAGGTCGGTGCGTGTGCCAGGCAGGGTGTCCGAGGAAGCTTTGCCCAGCAGTGCCAGCAGCGCGTAGCGTAGTGCGGCGCGGCGCTGGGCCAGTTCGGTGAGCCGGGCGCGCGCGTGGTCCCAGGCGGCGCGCTGCGTCACTTCCGCCGAAGGTGGCCGGACGCCGGCGCGCACGGCGGTACCCTGGATGCGTCGGGCATCGTCGGTGAGTTCGACCAGGGCCTCCTGGTCCGCCACCAGGTGGTCCGCCGTTTGCCACGCGAAGTACGTCTTGATCACCGCGGCGGTCAGCAGGAGTTCGGTCTGTGCTTTCCTGGCCTGAACGATCCGCGCATCGGCCTCGGCGACCGCCACCCGTTCGCGGTCCTCCCCCCAGAGGTCGAGGTGGTAATTCACCTGCAGTGGATCGATCACGCCCAGGGAGTAGGTCTTGCCGTTGTAGATGTACAGGTTGCCGTTGTACGAGTTGTGGCCGTGGATCACCGTGGCGCTTGCCTGGGCATGCGGGTAGAGCAGCGCGTCGACGCGGGAGACGTCGGCGTTGGCGGCCATCACCCGGGCGCGGGCTTCGGCCAATCCCGGACTGTCGGCCAGTGCGGCCGCCACCAGCCGGTCGAGTTGCGGGTCGGCGAATTGCCGCCACCAATCGGGCGCGACGGGGTGCCCGCTTCCACCCGTGGTGGCGACGTGCAGGGATGGGATGGGCTTCGGCGGCTTGGGCAGGGGGGCCACGCAGCTGGCCGACAGCGCACCGGCTGCCAGGAGGCCGCAGGCGATGCGGAGGTGTTTCACAGGTCCTCTCCCAAGGATTCGACGACCCGTTCCAGGTCATCCACCCGATGCGAGATGTGGCGGGCGCTGGCCAGCCAGATGAGCGCGGCGAATGCCGCAAAGCAGCCGGCCAGGGTGTGGAACATGGCGTTGAACGTGAGCCAGCCGGCCTGCTCCGTGACACGCGTCCCCAGTTCGTGGAACCCGGCGGTGCCGGCCGCGATCGACTCCGGGTAGCGGCCGGCGATCCAACGGTGGACGTTGCCGACGTCCGGTGCGGTCAGATGGTTGCGTGCCGAGTCGGCGTAGCGATCCCAGAAGACGTCGGACATGGCGATGATCCAGGCGGCGGTGATCGTGCGCGCAGTGTTGATCACGTCGACCGCGTGCGTTTGCTCCGGCGGCGGAACGTTGGTGAGAATGATCGCGTTCATCGCAGTGATGAACATCCCGAGCGCTGCGCCCTCGAGCAGTTGTGGCCACAACAGGGTTTCCCAGGTCGTGGGGCGGGTGATCTCGCCCATCCACCAGAAGCTCGCAGCAAATCCCGCCGCTCCGGCGCAGGCCAGCAGCCGGGGATCGTAGCCGTGATGGATCCACCGGTGAGCCCGTAGGCTCATCGGTTTGGAAAGGACGAAGATCGGCAGGAACAGCAGCCCGGCATGCCAGGCGGTATAGCCTTCGATGCTCTGGATGCGCAGCACGTACTGCACCAGGGATCCCTGGATGCCGGTGAACGCGATGCAGAGCATCGCGAGTCCGAATGCGTAATTGCGGCAACGAAAGAGGGAGAAGCGGATCAGCGGGGTTTTGCTTTCCGCATTGGCGATCCAGAAGGTCCATGCGAGGAGCAGGAACGCGAGCATGATCCACCAGGACGGCAGCGTATGGGTGGTCATGTCGCTCAGGATGGCGACGTTGTAGAGTTCCTGGATCGCCAGTACCGCCGCAGAAAATAGTGTGAACAGCCCGAAAAACGGTGCGAGCGGTGCGTCCGGATCGCGCGCCGAGTTTCCGGTCAGCGCCCAGATGACGCCCGCGACCCCTAGCATCGCCGCAGAAAATGCCACGAACATCCAGCGCCAATCGCCCAGCACATAGCCGAAGTAGCCACCCAAGGCGGGTCCGACGGAAAAGGGCATGAAGGTCGCCAGCGTCCAGAGCGAGGTGGCGGTGCGGTGGTGATGCGCTTTGTATTGTTCGAGCAGGAGCGTGAGCGACGGGGCGATGCTCACGCCGGCGGCAAACCCCTGCACGGTGCGCGCTGCCGTGAACAGAGGGTAGACCGACAGGGATGCGATGACCGCCAGCCCGGCTACCGCAAACAGCATGTAGGCCCCCAGCGCGGTGTGTCGGGCGCCGTAGCGGCGCATGAGCGGCCGCGCGATCAGGAACGCCGCCGCCATCGCGGCCACGTAGTCGCTCTGTCCCCACACCGCGTACGGTATGCCTCGGCCCAGGCTCGCCGCGACGTTCGGCAGGATGGGCAGGAAGGCGCCGGCGCCCAGCACCACGACGATGTGCCCGATGCCGAAGGCCACGTTCAGGAGGACGAATTGCGAGGCCGGTAGCTTTTTGGAGTAACGGTGCCAGTTGATCAAGCGAATCACACGCTTCTGCAGACGCGGAGCCGGCGGAATATATCATGGCGTGATGGTGTTGGGCGAGATCCGGCGCATCGTGGGGCGGGATGTCATGCATAAACTAAAGTTTATGGTTTCCATTTACTAGTGCGCTAAAATCCGCCTTTTCCATGTCAACAAATCAGGAGTCTCGATGGACCAGTCCAATCGTTATGCCGATCTGAGCCTGCGGGAAGACGATCTGGTTCGCGGCGGCAAGCACATCCTCGTCGCGTACAAGATGAAACCGAAATCGGGCGTCGGCTATCTCGAGGCGGCAGCGCACTTTGCCGCCGAGTCGTCGACCGGGACGAACGTCGAGGTCTCGACGACGGACGATTTCACCAAGGGCGTCGATGCACTCGTCTATTTCATCGATGAGACGGCCGAAGAGATGCGGATCGCGTATCCGCTTGACCTCTTCGATCGCAACATCATCGACGGCCGGATGATGCTGGTGTCCTTCCTGACGTTGACCATCGGCAACAACCAGGGCATGGGCGACATCGCATACGCAAAGATGTACGACTTCTTCATGCCGCCGCGCGGGATCCAGCTGTTCGACGGCCCGAGCAAGGACATCTCCGATCTGTGGCGCATCCTCGGCCGCCCGGTCCAGGACGGCGGCTACGTCTCCGGCACGATCATCAAGCCGAAGCTCGGCCTGCGGCCGGAACCCTTCGCCGAAGCGGCGTATCAGTTCTGGCTGGGCGGCGACTTCATCAAGAACGACGAACCCCAGGGCAACCAGGTGTTCTCGCCGCTGGCCCGCACGATCCCGCTGGTCTACGACGCGATGAAACGCGCGATGGACAAGACGGGGGAAGCCAAGATCTTTTCCGCCAACATCACGGCCGACGATCACCACGAGATGATCGCCCGCGGCGAGTTCATCCTGCGCGCGTTCGGTCCCGACGCCGACAAGGTGGCGTTCCTGGTCGACGGCTATGTCGGCGGCCCTGGCATGATCACCACCGCGCGGCGCAATTTTCCGAACCAGTATCTGCACTACCACCGCGCCGGCCATGGCGCCGTGACTTCACCCTCCGCGAAGCGTGGCTACACCGCCTATGTCCTCGCCAAGATGAGCCGGCTGCAGGGCGCGTCGGGAATCCACGTCGGCACGATGGGCTACGGCAAGATGGAAGGCGAAAAGGACGACCGCGCGATCGCCTACATCATCGAGCGCGACAGCTTCACCGGTCCGGCTTATCACCAGGAGTGGTACGGCATGAAGCCGACGACCCCGATCATCTCGGGCGGCATGAACGCGCTGCGTCTGCCGGGCTTCTTCCAGAACCTGGGCCACGGCAATGTGATCAACACGGCCGGCGGCGGCTCCTACGGTCACATCGACTCGCCTGCGGCTGGCGCCAAGTCGCTGCGCCAGGCCTACGATTGCTGGAAGGCCAAGGCCGATCCGATCCAGTGGGCCAAAGAGCATCGCGAGTTCGCGCGTGCCTTCGACTCGTTCCCGAACGATGCCGACAAGCTGTTCCCGGGCTGGCGCGACAAGCTGGCGGGTGCACATCGCTGATACGCCGTGCGTGGGAAATACGGCCGCATCCGCGGCCGTATTTCTTGATTCGCAGCGTTGGGTCGGGGCGCTGCTTCCCGGTGTTCACCGGGGGGAGGGGGTCCGTGGCGTGTTTTCCCTACGGGAGATGTCCAGCATGAATCCGCTCGACGATTGGCGCATCGGCGCCGAGCCCTATTACGCGCCGCAAGGCGACGAGGTGGCCCAGTTCGAGGCCGCGTACCGTGCGCGACTGCCGGTGATGGTCAAGGGGCCGACGGGCTGC
>JAJYBQ010000076.1 GCA_021778935.1 Pseudomonadota bacterium
GGTTCCGGAAAACGATGCCACCTGGCGTCGGCATCGCGCGGAGCGCGACTTCCTTCCGCGGCTGGTCGAGGCTGACGAAGCAATGGCGGGCATCGCCCTGCAGTCGCGCGAGTCCGCGCGCAGCGGCAACGCGCTTTCCGCCGTGGAGGCTGCCGTCGCATCGTTGCGGGTGGCAGCGGAGCGCCGCAAAGCGATCCTGGCGGGTTGACCGAAATGGCCGGTGCCGCTGCGTAACGATTCCTGCCTGCCCTCAGTTCTGCATCCGCAATCGCACATGCCGGACTGGCCTCTGAACCTTCGAATCAGAAACCGTTCGCCGATCGCAACCGGACGTTCCTACCGGTTGTGGGGGAAATTCGATGGGCTCGCCAACCCATGCCTTATACAATCCCCCTGGACGCTGCCGTTCCTGCGCCGTATCGAGGTAATGATCGGAATTGCCAAGTTCCATGTCCGACTCGCAGCGATATGACTTGACGAAACGTCGCGCCGATTCGAACGCGGTGCGTCGAATCGATTCCACCGTGGGCTCGGCGCTCGCCGCGGCGCCTTCGTGGGGAGTCGCCGGCAGGGGGGGCGGGTCCGTACGGTGGCTTGGTCATGGGACGCCGTAGCCACCCCGTCCGCTGGTGGACGCGGTTGTGGAACCGCTCACCGAGCGCCGCCGGCCCCGCGCCGACCGGCGCAGCCGTGGAACCGGTGGCGCTACCCGAGCGGCGCGGCGATGCCGACGCGGGCTCCGAGCCCACCCCGGTTGCGGTGTTCGAGCGCTTGACGGGATGCCGCTGCGACGCCGGCGCGGAACTGCGTCCGGACGAGGCAGCAGTGCTCGGGATGATCGAGGCGCTGCTCGCTTCGGGCGAATCGCTCGCCCCCTGGGTGCCGCGTCCGCCGAACCTGCTTCCCCGCCTGCTTGCCTGTCTCCACGGAGACGATCCCTCGTTGCGCGATGCCGCTGCCTTGATCCGCATGGACGGGAGGATGGCCGTCGAGGTGGTCCGTCTTGCCAATTCCGCTGCGACGCGGCATGTGGCGCCGGTGCAGGACCTGGAGCAGGCGGCAATGCGCCTGGGCATCGGCGGGTTGCTGCGCGTCGCCGGCGCAAGCCTTGCCCGGCCGCTGTTCGATGCACAGCGCGCTCCATTGCTGGCGCGCGCCGCCCCGGTGTTGTGGAAGCTTTCGCAGGAGAAGAGCCTGCTGTGCTACCGGCAGGCTCCGCCCGCAGGGGTTGACGCGTTTGATGCCTATCTCGCCGGTTTGACGCACAACATCGGCTGGATCGGCGCCTTGCGCGCGCTCGGACGCCATCAGCCGGCTCCGCGTGAGCCCTACAGCGCGGTCTTCATCACGCGTTTGGCCCGGCTGAGCGAGCTTCTGTTCGGTGCCAGTGCCGAGCAGTGGCAACTCAACGACGCACTGAGCCGGCTCGGGATCGCGCTGCGCGATTCCCGGCTGGAACACAGCACGCTCCCGCTGGCCGGCGTACTCTGGCGTGCCGAATGCGAGGTCAACCGCAAGGTATTGCTGCCCGATGTCAACGAGGAGGCCGCGAATCCGGGCGGCTTTTGATTTCCTTCGCCAGATTCCGGCGGGAATCGACCCGGACTCCATTTCGCGTCGCCGATGACCGGAAAAAACGGCGGATCCGGTTGGATCCGCCGAACGTCGCGGAGCAGGGCGGCGCGACTGCGCCGCCCGCACCGCCAGGGGAGAATCGGCGCTCAGGCGGCGTGGGCCGCCTTGGCGTCGTCGTGCGAAACCGTAGCGCGGTGCAGCGCACGCAAGGCGAGCGCGATGCCGCTGGCGGCGAGGGTCCACTCGAGTCCGGTGACGATGGTCTGCGCGCGCAGGATCGACTCTTCGAATGCGACGAACGCGACGGGCACGAGAACGATGGGAGCGGCCATCACGATGAGGGAGAGGGTTTCGAGGAAGGTCGGCTTTTGGGTCGTCATGTCAATCTCCATACGGTTTGTTTCGGGACTCGGGTTCGCCGTGCGAACCGTCGATGGGCGTACTGTGCGCCCGCGCGGTGAATGGCCTCTGAACCTTCGATTCAGAAACCGTTCACCGATCGCAACCGGATGTAACGGTCGATGCCGCGTCCTTTGCGCAAGCGCAACCGGGCGTTCGACCGTTGCCACCGCGACTTGCATCGGCGGCGCCAGTGGCGTAGATTGAAGCCGTCTTCACCACCCCGGGGAGGTCGATATTGCCAAGCAGCCAGGGAATGTTCTGACCACACAACGCGCTTCGGCGTGAAGAGTCCCCGCCCATGGGGGCATTTCTCAGGCACTGCACAGACCTTGCGTTTGGCGGTGCCTGGTTTCTTTGGGGCAGGTGAATTCCTGCGAAGCCCTGTCGGCTACCCGGATTTTCACGGGAGTTCCGCCTGCCGCGCGTAGTCTGGCGGGCTCTTGCTGCGGTGTTTCCTGCGTCACCACATCCCTCCGCCGGCCCGGTCGAATCCCTACCTGATCCGGTGGTGCGGCGGTGCTCCGTTTCAGGTCCAATTTCCGCGCGGACTGCGATTCGTCACAGTAGACCGCGTCCGGCGCGCCGCGGAGAATCGCGGCGCCGTGCCGGTTGGACTCCACATGATGCGACCCGCCCCCTTCCGCCTGTTTTTGTATTCGGCCGTGCCGCTGTTGTGCGCCGTGGCCGTGCTCGCCTGCTCGGGGCGAGGCGCGGGCGAGGCCCGGGGTCCCGCCGCAACGATCGTTGATACCCCCAAAGATATCCTGGATCTGCGCGACAAGCAGACCCGCTCGCTGCAGTTCGTTCCGGCGGTGTCGCATCCGTTCACGCCGGAACGCACGGCGGTGGGCAGCATCGATTTCGATGAGGATCGCGCCGTCGCGGTGTTTCCGCCCTATGCGGGGCGCATCGGAACCGTCTACGTCCGCGTCGGCGACGTGGTGCGAAAGGGGCAGTCGCTCTATACGATCGACAGCCCCGACCTGATCCAGGCCGAGTCCACGCTGATTGCGGCGGCGGGAGTGTACCGGCTCACAACCGATGCGCTCGCCCGCGCGCGCGGGCTCTACGCCGGCCAGGGCATCGCGCAGAAGGATCTGCAGCAGGCCGTTTCCGATCAGCAGACGGCGGCGGGGAATTACGAGGCAGCGCGCAAGGCGCTGCAGTTGTTTGGCAGGAGCGGGCGGGAGATCGACGCGATCGCCGCGCGCCGGCGGGTCGATCGCGCGCTGGTGGTGGCCAGCCCGGTTTCGGGGCAGGTGACGGCACGGGCCGCGCAAGCCGGGCTCTACGTGCAGCCGGGCACGGCGCCGGCGCCGGTCAGCGTGGCCGACCGTTCCACGGTATGGATGAACGCCAATGTCGCCGAGGGCGATCTCCCCGAGATGCGCAGGGGAGCGGCGGTGCGGGCGCAACTCATGGCGTTCCCGGATCGGACGTTCCTGGGCAAGGTCGATGTGATCGGTGCTGCCGTCGACCCCAATACCCATACGGCTGTCGTCCGCTCGGCATTGCGGGATCCGGGCGGCGTCTTGCATCCCGGAATGCTCGCGCGTTTCGTCATTCAGGCGGGAGATCCGGTTGTCGGCGTCGCCGTGCCGCAGGATGCCGTCGTGCGCGAAGGCGACGGCGCGATGACGGTGTGGGTGACGACCGATCAGCGCCATTTCACCCGCCGGGTGGTGACGACCGGGATGCGACAGGACGGACTCGTGCAAATCGTCGACGGATTGCAGGCGGGCGAGATGGTCGTCGGCAAGGGGGCCTTGCTGCTCAGCAACCTCTACGCGGGCAATCCCGAGTAGTCGGCAGGAACCACCCCCGGTGCTGCGGAAGATCCTGGCCTTCGCCCTCGCGCGCCGCGCGCTCGTCGTGTTCGGCGTGGTGATGTTTCTCGCCGCGGGGCTGGCGGCCGTGGAGAAGCTCAACGTCGAGGCCTATCCCAATCCGGCGCCGGTGATTCTGGAGATCACCGCTCAGGCGCCCGGGATGTCGGCCGAGGAGATGGAGCGCTACTACACCATCCCGATGGAAATCGGTCTCTATGCCACGCCGGGTGTTGCGAACATCCGGTCGACCTCGTTCTACGGCCTGTCGTTCGTGCGCGTCACCTTCCAGTACGGCGTCGACTACTATTTCGCCTATACCCAGGCGGCGCTGGCCTTGCAGCAGAACGTCACCCTGCCGGGCGGCCAGACGCCGCAGATCCAGCAGTCCAGCCTGGTGGGCGAGGTCTACCGCTATCAGGTTGTCGGACCGCCGCATTTCGGGCTGACGAACCTGCGCACGGTGCAGGACTGGATCGTCGCCCGGCGGCTCTCGACGATTCCCGGCGTCGCGGCGGTCAATAGCTGGGGTGGCACTACCAAGGAGTTCCAGGTCCAGGCCGATTTCGCGCGCATGCAGGCCTACGGCGTCACCGTGCCCCAGATCATGACCGCGCTGGGGAATGCCAATCTCAATGTCGGTGGGCGGGAAATATCCCTCGGCGAGCAGTCGGTCAATATCCGCGGCATCGGTCTGATCGACGATGGCGGCGCCGACGACCTCACCCGGGGCTACCGGGTTCGGGACATCGAAAACATCGTCCTATCCCAGTCCAACGGGGTACCGGTGCGCATCAAGGACATCGGCCGGGTCAAGGTCGGGTATATGCCGCGGCTGGGAATCGCGGGCCGCGACCACGACGATGACATCGTCGCCGCCATCGTGGTGATGAGTCGCACCGAGCATACGAATCACATTGTTCCGAAGATCGAGAAGATGGTCGCGCGCATCAATCACGACGGCAGCCTGCCGCCGGGCGTGCGCGTCGTGCCGTACTACGATCGCACCGCGCTCGTGCATGTCACGACGGAGACCGTGGTGCATAACCTCGTGGTGGGCTGCCTGCTGGTGTTTCTGGTTCAGTGGATCTTTCTCGGCGATCTGCGCAGCGCGATCATCGTCGGGGTCAACATTCCGTTCGCGCTGCTCTTCAGCATCATTCTTCTCGTGTTGCGCGGCGAGGACGCGAACCTGCTGTCGATCGGCGCGGTCGATTTCGGCATCATCATCGACTCGGCGGTGATTCTGGTCGAAAACGTGTTCCGCAATTTTCAGGCGGGCAAGGCAACCCAGCGGCGGCTGATCGAGGATCTGGCCGAAGGGCAGGTCGGCGCCGATCCTTCCCACGCCGGGGATATGGGCGACACGCCGGGGTGGAGCGACCGACTGCGTCTGATCTATGTCAGCGCGTTCCAGGTCGACAAGGCGGTGCTGTTTTCCCTCGCGGTGACGCTGGCGGCGTTTGTGCCGCTTTTCACCATGCAGGGCGTCGAAGGGCAGATCTTCGGGCCGATGGCACGCACCTACGGCTACGCGCTGGCCGGTGCGCTGATCGCAACCTTCACCGTGACGCCGGTCCTGGCTTCGTTCCTGCTGCCAAAGCATGTCGAGGAGGTTGAGACGGCGGTCGTGCGGCGGTTGCGCGCGGCCTACACGCCGGCGTTGCGCTGGGCCCTGGTGCACCGGGGCCCGGTCGCGGCGGGTGGCGTGGCCTTTCTGGTCATTTGCGGTCTGCTGGCGTCACGGCTCGGTTCGGAATTCCTGCCGGCGCTGGAGGAGGGGAACTATTGGATTCGCGTGTCGCTGCCGCCGACGATGACCTTGGCTGCGGGCACGGAGACGACGCGCAAAGTGCGCGAAATCCTGTTGCGCCACCCGGAGATCCTCACTGCGGTGTCGCAGCACGGACGGCCCGACAACGGCAGCGATGCATCGCCGCTGTCGAACGTCGAGATCTTCGCACCGCTCAAGCCGCTGGACGAGTGGCCCTCCGGCCTTACCAAGGACCGGCTCACGGCGCAGCTGGCGCGGGAGATCCACGATGCGGTTCCGGGCGTGGGTCTGAACTTTTCGCAGTACATCCAGGACAATGTCGAAGAGGCACTCTCGGGCGTAAAAGGGGAAAACTCCGTCAAGATCGTCGGCCCCAACCTCGCGGTGCTGGAGCGCTTGGCGGGGGAGGTCGAGGACCAGTTGCGGCAGGTCCCGGGGGTCACCGACCTGGGAATCTTTCATGTCCTCGGCCAGCCCAACCTCGACATCCGGATCGACCGCGAGCGGGCGGCGCGCTATGGCCTCAATACCGGGGACGTTGCGACGGTGATCCGCGTGCTGCTGGGCGACGGGGTTGCGACCCAGATCCTGGAGGGGGACCGCACGTTCAATCTGACGGTGCGTCTGGCGCCCAAGTACCGCAACGATATCGCGGCGATCGGCGACATTCCCGTCGGGTACCAGACGCAAGCGGGATCGACCGCGTACATTCCGCTGCGGGAGTTGGCGACGATCCGCGTGAATACCGGTGCTTCCTACATCTACCATGAGAGCGCGGCGCGCGACATTCCCGTCAAGTTCAGCGTGCGCGGACGCGATCTCGGTAGCACGGTGGCCGATGCGCGGCGTCGTATCCGGGAACACGTGCATCTTCCCAACAGCTACCGCATCGAATGGGCGGGTGAGTTCGGCGAGTTGCAGCAGGCGAAGCGACGCCTTGCGGTCATCGTGCCGGTGAGTCTTGCCCTCATCCTGATGCTTCTTTATGGCCTCTTCAATTCGATGCGCGACAGCCTGCTTGCGCTCTCCGGCATTCCGTTCGCGGTGGGTGGCGGCATCCTCGCGTTGTCTGCGGCCGGATTGCCGTTCAGCATCTCGGCGGCCATCGGCTTTGTCTCGCTGTTCGGCGTGTCGGTGATGAACGGCATTCTGCTGATCACGTACTACAACCAGTTGCGGACTTCGGGTGTGGATGGGGTGGAGGCGATGTTCCATGCCGCAGGCCAGCGGATGCGGCCGATGCTGATGACCGCGCTATCGGCGTGCATCGGCCTGCTGCCGGCGGCGATTTCGCATGGCATCGGCAGCCAGGTGCAGCGGCCGCTCGCCACCGTGGTGGTGGGTGGCCTGTTGATCGGCCCCATCGTTCTGTTATTGGTGGTGCCGGCGATGCAGACCTTGCTGTTGCATGGCCGCGGCGCGGGGAAAATCGGCGGCGCGCCGGGGGATGGTGTGTGAACCGCTCCACCCGCATCCCATCCCGCCCCTCCCGGTGGAAGGGGCGGGGACGCGTTCCAGCCCCCGCGAAACAAAGCACGGCAGCGGAAACGCCCCCCCTCTCCCGCCTGCAAAGGATGGCCGGGGAAACGCCCCCCCTCTCCCGCCTGCAAAGGATGGCCGGGGAAACGCACCCCCTCTTTCGCTTGCAAAGGACGGCCGGGGAAACGCACCCCCTCTCCCGCTTGCGGGAGAGGGCGGGGGTGAGGGTGTGCATTTTGGCGGCAACGGCCCTTCTGGCCGGCTGCGCCGTCGGCCCCGACTACCACCCGCCCGCCCCACCGCATGCACGGGGCTACGCCTCCGCGCCGATCAAGCCGGTGACGGCCGCCGCGCCGGGCGTGCACGCGGGGGCGGCGCAGCATTTCGAAATCGGCCGCGACATCCCCTATGCCTGGTGGACCCGCTTCGGTTCTCCCAAGCTCGATGCCCTCGTCGCGCGCGCGCTGCGGAACAACCCGAATATTTCTTCGGCGCAATCGGCTCTGCGTCAGGCGCAGGAAATGACCGCGGCGCAGCGCGGGTACTACTACCCGACCGTGGGCGCGCAGTTCACGCCGCAGCGTCAACTGCTGGCGGGCAACCTGGGCGGGAATTCACCCGGCATTCAGGGCAACGGTACGATCATCCAGACCTGCCAGAACACGAGTGCTCCCTACAATTGCGGCGTGACATACAACATGTATCTGTCGCAGATCACGGTGGGCTTCGTCCCCGATGTGTTCGGCACCAACGCCCGCCAGGTCGAGTCGCTCCAGGCGCAGGCGGAGACGGCCCGCTTCCAGGTGGAGGCGACCCTCATTACGCTCGCGGACAACGTCGTCGCCGCGGCGGTGCAGGAGGCGGCGTTGCGCGCGCAGGTCGCCGCGACCCGGCGCCTGATCGACGCCAACGCCCAATCCCTGGCGATCCTGCGCGCACAGTTTCGGCTCGGGTATGCGATGCGGGCGGACGTCGCCGCGCAGGAGTTGGCGCTGGCGCAGGCGCGGCAGCAGCTGCCGCCCCTGCACAAGCAGCTGGAGCAGACCCGCGACCTCTTGCGCGCGTTGGCGGGCGATCTGCCCGACACGCGAGGCGATACCGGGTTCGATTTTGCGGCGTTGACGCTGCCCGCGGCGCTTCCCGTGAGCCTGCCGTCGCGCCTCGTCGCCCAGCGCCCCGACGTGCGGGCGGCGGAGGCGCAGATGCATGCGGCGAGCGCGGAAGTGGGCGTCGCAATCGCCGCGCGGCTGCCGCAGTTCTCGATCGACGCGGCGGCGGGGGGGATCGCGTCGAAGATCTCGCAGATGTATTTCACCGGCGGACCGTTCTGGGTCGTTACCGGGAACGTCGCGCAGACCCTCTTCGACGGCGGTACGCTGAAGCACCGGGAGCAGGCGGCGCGCGAAGCGCTGAAGCAGGCGCAGGCGCAATATCGCAGCACCGTCGTGGCGGCGTTTCAGAACGTGGCCGATACGTTGCATGCGCTGCAGGCGGATGCCGATGCCCTGGCGGCGGCGGCGGACGCGGAGCGCGCGGCGGCGGCGTCGCGGAACGTCACCCGGCGCCAGTACGAAGCGGGGTACGTCAATCTCTTGGCGTTGCTTGGCGCCCGGGAAGCGCACCAGCAGGCGGTCATGGCACTCGTGCAGGCGCAGATGAACCGGTATACCGATACGGCGGCCTTGTTTCAGGCGCTGGGCGGCGGCTGGTGGAACCGGCCCGCGAGGTAACCCGCCGCGGCGACTGGGGCCGACCGGTTATGCGAGCGGGGAGCCGATCTCGAGCTGCGCGAAGAGATCCCGGTGCCGGGCCGCCTGCGCCGCGACCCGCAGCCGGGTGGCCGTGACCACTGCGGCCAGTTCGCCGAGGGCGACATCGAAGTCGCGGTTGACGACGATGTAGTCGGCGTCCGGCGCGTGGGCAATCTCCGCCGCCGCGCCTTGCAGCCGCTTCTGGATCACCACGTCGCTGTCCTGCCCGCGCTTGTGTAGCCGCTCCGAGAGCGCTTCCATCGAGGGCGGCAGGATGAAGATTTCCACTGCCGACGGGAAGATCGCCTTGATCTGCCGTGCGCCCTGCCAGTCGATTTCCAGCAGCACGTCGGTCCCGGCCGCGAGGAATTCTTCAATCACGCTGCGGGAGGTGCCATAGTGGTTGCCGTGGACCTGCGCGGTTTCGAGAAAATCGCCGTGCTCCTTGCGCCGCAGGAATTCCTCGACGGTGAGGAAGCCGTCGAACAGGCTCCCCTCACCACAGCGCGGGCAACGCCCGTGCAGGCCGACCTTGGCGATGCCAAGGCAGTGGCACGGCTGCATGAGGAATGCGAGGCCATATGCCCGTTGGAGCTGTTGGTTAACAACGCCTCAAGCTTTGCGTACGACACGGC
>JAJYBQ010000077.1 GCA_021778935.1 Pseudomonadota bacterium
GGCAGCGCGCGCACACCCGCTCCGCCGAAGCGGCGGATGCCATCCGGACCCTGCCACCATCGACCCACCGCGACCGTCTGCTAGAATTAGCGTCTTTCGCGATGCGCCGGGACCGATAGGAAACGGCGCGTGGCGGAGAACCGGCGGCCGGTCGTGCACAGCGGCCTGGTCGGCGGTTCAGACGGGGTGTAGCTCAGCCTGGTAGAGTACTGCGTTCGGGACGCAGGAGTCGGAGGTTCGAATCCTCTCACCCCGACCACGGCTTGTTTTCCGCGGTCGTCACGACGGATCCGATCCAACCGCGCGGCCCATGCGCGCGTCGGGTTCGTGCGGACCATCCGCGGTTACGCCGAATTCCACCGGCAACCGCACATAGAACACGGAAACCTTCTCGTCGCGGAGTCGTTGCAGCAATCGATCCGCTTCCTCATCCGTCACGGCAAACCCGACTTCGACCGGCAGGTCCCCGGCCAGTTCGAGAAACTGCTGCTCGTGCAGGACGCCGTTGCGACCATATCCGGCGATTGCCTGAAACGCCGACCCACCGTGGATGCCGAGCGTACGGGCGTTCTCAAGCAGCCATTCGTACGCGAGGATCCCATGCAGGCGCCGCTTTTCCTGGACGTAGAACTTGAGATAACTGCCTTTCATGTCAGGGTCTCCTTGCACCACACCAGATCAGGTCGCGATCTTCGCGGCCGCTGCGACGATCACAAAACCCGCCCCGGTAAGCAGGAGCGAGCCGCCCAGGTGTACACCGATCTCGCCAACCGCCCATGCGAATTCGCCGCGATCGATCAGGGTGACGACCTCGGCGGAAAAGGTGGAAAACGTAGTGAGTCCACCCAGAAACCCGGTAACCGCAAACAACCTCCATTCGGGCGCAAGATTGGGATGCCGGTGGAAATAGCCCACCGCAAGGCCCACCAGGAAGCCCCCGGCCAGATTGGCGGCAACGGTGCCGAGCGGGACCGTGGGGAAAATGGGGTTGAAGCGAAGTCCGAGCCACCAGCGCAGCCATGCGCCGACGGCCGCACCGCCACCGACGGCCGCAACGCCAAGCAGATTCATGCCGCTCCCTCCTGTTGTTCCGAAATCCGAGTCCGGATGCCGGGCACGCCCGCGAAGGAGGTGGCCGCAAATCCGGACGACCGACAACCTACGCGCCCCGACGACCCTCCAGGACCATGTTCGTAGGCATCATCAGCCGATCCTGAGCGGATCGCGCGGTTCAAGGAGGAATGCCATCTCCTGCCGGGAAATCTAACATACCTCGCCGGGAGTTCGGAATTCGCGTGGTCACCTGGTCACGCCATAATGGCGGGGTCACACGATCCCCGAAACCCCGGAACTGCCCCCTCCCGCCCGATGCCCGAGCATATTCCGTTATGGGCGCATGTCCTCGCGCTCGCCTCCCTGCTGCTGGTTTCCGCGTTCTTCTCGATCGCCGAAACGGCGATGATGGCGATCAACCGGATCCGGTTGCAGCACCTCGTGCGCCAGGGCAACGTCCTCGCCCGCCACACCCAGGCACTGCTCGGCCGCACGGATCGCCTGCTCAGCGTCATCCTGATCGGCAATAATCTCGCCAACACCGCCGCGACCACCCTGGTCACGGCGATCGCGATCTACGATTTCGGCCTCCGGGAGTGGGCCCTGGGGGCGGCGACCGTGGTCATCGCGTTCGTCATTCTGGTGTTCTCGGAAATCACCCCAAAAATCATCGGCGCGACCTATCCGGAGCCGATCGCGCTCGCCACGAGCGTCGTATTGGCCCCGATCCTGCGGATCGCGACACCGGCCGTCTGGTTCGTCAACCTCTTCGTGCAGGCCATCCTGCGCCTGCTCCGCATCGCCGGCTCGGCAGCCGGAAGCGGCGGAGTCCGGCTGTCCCCGGAAGAACTGCGCACGGTGGTCCTGGAAGGCGCGAGCTTCATTCCGCACCAGCACCGCAGCATGCTGCTCAACGTCTTCGACCTGGAATCGCTGACGGTGGACGACATCATGACGCCCCGCGCCAACATCGACGGGCTCGATCTCGAGCGGCCGGTCGGGGAATTGCTGGAGCAGATCAAGACGAGCTACCACGGCGAACTCCCGGCATACGACGGCGACATCAGCCGGACGCAGGGAATCCTGAGCCTGCGCAGACTCCTGTCGGTCCTGGCGGCCAGCACCGCGTCGCCGACCCGGGACCAGCTCCGGGGTCTGCTCGCCGAGCCGTACTGGATCCCGACCGGAACCTCGCTGCTCCAGCAGCTCCAGATGTTCCAGGAAAACCGGCAGCACCTCGGCCTGGTCGTCGACGAATACGGCGACCTGCTGGGGCTGGTCACGGTCGACGACATCGTCGAGGAGATCATCGGGGAAATCGCGCCGCCGCGGCCCGGCCTGGCCTCGGGGGCGGTCCGCTGGAGTCCGGCCGGGGATGCGGTCGTCGACGGCAGCATCTCGCTGCGCGTGCTGAACCGGCGGCTCGGGATTTCCCTGCCGCTCGGCGGCCCCAAGACGCTCAACGGACTGTTGCTCGAACGCCTGGAGCAGATTCCCGACGCCCCTTGCTGCGTCCGCTTTCCGGGATGCGCGGCGGAGATCCTGCAGACCCACGACCAGGCGGTGCGCAGCGTTCGGCTGATCCACGTTCCGGCGATGCCCGGTGCGGCCGAAACACGGTAAGTTCGCGACTGCTCGGCAATCCGCACCGAATCCGCTAAATTCCGGGATTTGCGCGGCCATCTCCTCGGTTCGCCGTTGGCGGAACGGGGCTATAACAGCCGCTCGACTCCGTTACCGAACCCATGTCCGCGGCCACTCAGATCAGCCCTGCAGCCGGCGCCCTTACAGGCTTGGCGCGCGCGCTCGTGCAACAAGGGAAACTGCGCCCGGACCGGGCGGAGGCGCTGGCACGCAAGGTGACGCAGAGCAATACCCAGTTCATCGACGAACTCGTCGCCGCCCGGGAAGTGACCGGACTCGCGCCGGCGACCATCGCCCGATTCGCCGCCGACACCTTTGGACACCCGTTCCTCGACCTCTCGGCGGTCGATGGCGACCAGTTGCCGAAAGACACGATCGACCGAAAACTCGTTGCCACCTTGCGCATCATCGCCTTGCGTCGACGCGGCAACCGTCTCGCCGTTGCGGTTTCCGATCCGACGAACACCCAGGCGCTGGACCAGGTCAAGTTTCAGACCCAGCTCGCGCTCGACATCGTCGTCGTAGAGCACGACAAGCTGCTCCCGCTGATCGAAAAAATCGCGCAATCGGCCTCGCAGGTGATCGAAAAGCTGATCGATGACGATGTCAGCTTCGATGACCTCCTCGCGGAAAATACGGCGGAACCGGCCGATGATTCCTCGACGGTCGAGATCGACGATGCACCGGTCGTCCGCTTCCTGCAAAAACTGCTCCTTGATGCCATCGCCGAAGGCGCATCGGACCTGCACTTCGAGCCGTACGAAAAGTTCTACCGGGTCCGATTCCGTGTCGACGGCATCCTGCGCGAGGTATCCCAGCCGCCGCTCGCAATCCGCGAGCGCCTGGTGACCCGCATCAAAGTCGTTTCGCGACTGGACATCTCGGAGAAGCGCGTGCCGCAGGACGGTCGCATGAAGCTCGCCCTCTCGGGACAGCGGGCGGTGGACTTCCGGGTCAGCACGCTGCCCACGCTCTACGGCGAAAAGATCGTCATGCGGATCCTCGACGCCTCGCAGGCCAAGCTGGGGATCGATGCACTGGGCTATGAGCCGGACCAGAAGGAGCTGATGCTCCAGGCCATCCGGCGCCCGTACGGCATGGTCCTGGTCACCGGGCCAACCGGCAGCGGGAAAACCGTCTCGCTCTACACCTGCCTGAACATCCTCAACCAGCCGGGGGTGAACATCTCCACCGCGGAGGACCCGGCGGAAATCCAGCTTGCGGGCATCAACCAGGTCAACGTCAACGAAAAGGCAGGGCTCACCTTCGCCAATTCAATGCGCGCATTCCTGCGTCAGGATCCCGACGTCATCATGGTCGGCGAGATCCGCGACCTGGAGACCGCAGATATCGCCATCAAGGCGGCGCAGACCGGCCACATGGTGATGTCAACCCTGCACACGAATGACGCTCCCGCCACCCTGGTGCGGCTCGCCAACATGGGCGTCCCGGCATTCAACATCGCCTCGTCGATCATCCTCATCACAGCGCAGCGCCTGGCCCGGCGCCTGTGCGGCTGCAAGCAGCCCGCGCCGGTCGACAAGGACGCGCTGCTCGCCGCCGGTTTTTCGGAAGCGGATCTCGATGGATCCTGGACGCTGTATCACGCGGTCGGTTGCGACCGCTGCAAGGGAAGCGGGTACAAGGGCCGAATCGGCATTTACCAGGTCATGCCGATCTCCGAAGCTACCCAGCACCTCATCCTCCACGGCGCCAACTCGATGGACATCGCCCGCCAGGCGCAGCAGGAAGGCGTACGCGACCTGCGGCAATCGGGGCTGCGCAAGGTCAAGCAAGGCATCACGACGATCGACGAAGTGCTGGGCTGTACCAACGAATGAACGAGGGAGTGTCATGGCAACCGGTGTGATGGCCCGGCGGGACGCGGTTCGCGAGGCGATCTTCCTGTGGGAAGGACGGGACAAGAGCGGGCGCATCGTCAAGGGGGAGATGCGCGCCGGCGGCGAATCCGTCGTCGCCGCATCGCTGCGGCGCCGCGGGATCCTGGCCACCAAGATCAAGAAGCAGTCGCTGCCGCGGGGGCGCCGGATTTCCGAAAAGGACATCACCCTCTTCACGCGTCAACTCGCCACGATGATGCGGGCGGGGGTTCCGCTGATGCAGTGCTTCGACATCGTCGCCCGCGGACATGCCAACCCGGCGGTGGGGCGCCTGCTCTCGGACATTCGGTCCGATGTGGAAACCGGAACCAGCCTGAACCAGGCGTTCCGGAAGTACCCGATGTATTTCGACGCGCTCTACAGCAACCTCGTCGCGGCGGGGGAGCAGGCGGGCATTCTGGATACCTTGCTCGATCGCCTCGCCACCTACCAGGAAAAGACGCTGGCGATCAAGGGCAAGGTCAAGAAGGCGATGTTCTATCCGGTGACGATCGTCCTGGTCGCCATCCTGGTGGTCTCGATCATCATGATCTGGGTCGTGCCCTCCTTCAAGCAGGTGTTCACAAGCTTCGGCGCCGACCTGCCTGCCCCGACGCTCATGGTCATCGCGATGTCCAACTTCTTCGTGAAGTATTGGTACCTCCTGCTGTTTGGCAGTCTCGGATTCGGATACTTCCTCCGTCAGGCCTGGAAGCGATCACCTGCGGTCCAAACGGCCGTCGATCGCATGCTGCTGCGCCCGCCCGTCATCGGTCCGCTGCTGAAGAAATCCTCGATCGCGCGCTGGACCCGCACGCTGGCAACCACCTTTGCGGCAGGGGTTCCCCTGGTCGAGGCGCTCGACTCGGTCGGGCCAGCGGCCGGCAACGCCGTCTTCAAGGAGGCTACCCGGCAGATCCAGACGGAAGTGAGCACGGGCACCAGTCTTGCGCAGGCAATGCAGAACTCCGGGGTTTTTCCGCCGATGGCGGTGCAGATGACCGCCATCGGCGAAGAGGCCGGGGCCCTGGACTCGATGTTGAGCAAGGTAGCGGAGTATTTCGAACGGGAAGTCGACGAAACGGTGGATGCGCTGGCGAGCCTGCTCGAGCCGATGATCATGGTCATCCTGGGCGTCATCATCGGCAGCATCGTCGTCGCAATCTACCTGCCGATCTTCAAGCTCGGCCAGGTCGTCTAGGATCCGCCCCCGGAGCGCCGCGCCCCGTCCGGCGCGGCGACCCCCTTCCCGCATCCGCGCATGCCGTTCCCCGTCGACTCCCTCTTCGCCATCGCCGCCGCGCTCACCGGCCTCATCGTCGGGTCGTTCCTGAACGTGGTGATCCACCGGTTGCCGCGGATGCTCGAGGCACAGTGGGCTGCCCAGGCCGCCGAATTCTCGGGCAACCCGATCGAAAAAAAACCGGCGTTCAACCTCTGGGTTCCGGCATCCCGTTGCCCGGCCTGCAACGCCCCCATTCGCGCCCGGCACAACATTCCACTGATTTCCTATGTGCTCCTGCGCGGGCGCTGCGCGTACTGTGCCCAACCGATCTCCGCCCGCTACCCGCTCGTCGAGGCGCTCACCGGTCTGCTGTCCTGGTGGGTCGCAGCCCATTTCGGTTGGGGCTGGCAGGGCGCGGCCGCCCTGGTAATGGTCTGGACGCTGATTGCCGCCGCGGTCATCGACGCCGAAACGACGCTGCTGCCGGACACGCTCACCCTGCCCCTGCTCTGGTTCGGCCTGCTGCTCAATGTGCGCGGCGTCTTCGCGCCCCTGCCGGAGGCGGTGGTCGGCGCCTGCGTCGGCTATCTGAGCCTTTGGCTGATCTATTGGGCGTTCAAGCTATCCACCGGGCGCGAGGGCATGGGGTATGGCGACTTCAAGCTGCTCGCGGCGCTGGGCGCCTGGATGGGGTGGAAGATGCTGCTCCCCATCATGCTCATGTCCTCGCTGACCGGGGCGACTGCGGGAATCGGACTGATCCTCCTCGCACGGCGGGGACGGCACGTTCCCATCCCGTTCGGCCCCTATCTCGCTGTCGCCGGGTTCTTCGCCTTCCTCTATGGCCCGGCGATCGCCGGCCGGTTCGGATTGCCGCTGTGAGCGCCGCATCGGCGCCTCCATCCACCGCCCTGCGGATCGCGATCACCGGCGGGATCGGCAGCGGCAAAACCACGGTGGCCGCGGAGTTTGCGCGACTGGGCGCCGGCGTGATCGACGCCGATGCGATTTCCCGCGAGCTCACTGCGGCCGGGGGAGCCGCGCTGCCCGACATCGCCGGGGCATTCGGCCCGGAGGCGATCGGCCCGGACGGCGCGATGGACCGCGCCCGCATGCGCGCGCGGGTTTTTGCCGATGCCGACGAACGTCGCCGCCTCGAAGCCATCCTGCATCCGTGGATTGCGCGGATCACCGTGGCGCGCGCACACGAGCTCGCGTCCCGCGGCACGTCGGTGCTCCTCTTCGACATCCCGCTGCTCGTGGAATCGGGCCTCCTGCACACCGCTTTCCCGCCCCATCGGATCCTGGTCGTCGATTGCCCCGTCCATCGGCAGATCGAACGAACCCTTGCGCGCGGCGCCCTGCGCCGAAGCGAGGTCGAGGCGATCATCGGCGCGCAGGCGTCGCGGACGCGGCGCCTCGCAGCCGCCGACGACGTTCTCGTCAACGATGGCACCGCCGTGGCGCTGCGCGCGCGGGTTGCACGCCTTTCGGACGCATACGCCGCATCGGTGCCGGGCCTCCGCGGCGACACCGCCTGACGCTGTGCTATCTTGCGTGTCGAATGGACGCACCCCCCTCCCCGCAAGACCTTGTTTTATACGAGTACCCCTTCAACGAACGGGTGCGAACGTTGTTGCGGCTGGAGGATCTGTTCGACAAGCTCCAATACTTCCAGAACCAAACCCATCCGTACTGCCACCACTCGGCGCTGCTCACCCTGTTTGAAATCGCGGAAGTAACGTCGCGTTCCGACATCAAGAGCGAATTGCTGCAGGAGCTGGAACGGGATCGTCAATCGCTTGCCGCCCTGAAAGACAACCCCAGGGTCGCGCAGGACGCCCTGCGGTCCGTGCTGGCGGCGATCGAAACCACGCAAGCGAACCTCAATGGGTTCAGCGGCAAGGCCGGGCAGCATCTGCGCGACAATGAATGGCTGATGAGTGTGCGCAGCCGTTCGATCATCCCCGGCGGCACCTGCGAATTTGATCTGCCTTCGTATCACGCGTGGCTTTCGCACGACGCCTCAAAACGCACGGAAGACCTGCGCGGCTGGATCCAGCCCCTCACGCCATTCCGCGCCGGGGTCACGGTCATCCTGCGCCTGCTGCGCGAAAGCGCGCGCCACACCCACTTGACCGCCCAAGCGGGTTGCTACCAGCAGATGCTGCAGGGAAGGAGTTACGCGCTGATGCAGGTGCGCGTCGCGCGCGACCGCGATGCGATCCCTGAGGTCAGTGCGAACAAATATGCGCTTTGGGTACGTTTCACCCGCGCCGACGGCGACTTCAAACCGCGCGCGCTGGAGCAGGACGTCGAATTCGACATGGCGCTCTGCGCGTCGTAACGAACCCCGGGAAAGGCGTTCCCGACGGCCCCGGTTTGCCGCCGATCGAGTGAATTGCGACCGTGCCGGCGGAGCTTATCCGGCCATTCCCATGACGACAAACGGGCGAAAATCCCGGCATCCCGAACCGTGCCTGGACCGTCGGAAATGGACCGCTCCTCCCCTCACGCCACCACGCTGCGCGACGAAGCACCCAGCGAAATGCCGATCGGCCAGATCCTCGTCGAGCACCGCGCCGCCACCACCGAGCAGATCGAACGGGCGATCGCGTTGCAGGAAACGCTGCGGGAACAGAAGCTGGGGGAGATCCTCGTCCACCGGCAGATCGTCGCGCCGGAGGAGCTATCCGACGCGCTGGCCGCCCAATCGCGGATGCCGATGGCGCGGCTCGGCGAGGTGCTGGTATCCCTCAACCTGATCGACCAAGCCAAACTCGACGCGGCGCTGGCGATCCAACAGGCGAATCGCAATATTCCCCTCGGCGAGTTGCTGGTGCGCGAAGGGATGATTTCGCGTGACGACCTCCGGTCGGCGCTCGCGAGGAAGATGGGATACCCCGTCGTCAATGTGCAACGGTTCCCGGTCGAGGTCGAGGCACTCAAGTTTGTTTCCTATGCCATCGCGCGGCGCCTGCATGCGCTTCCTCTCGCCATGCTCGACGGACGTCTGGTCATCGGGATCGAGGATGTCACGCGGCGCCCCGCGCTCGATGAAATCGAATTTATATCCCAGTGCAAGGTCGTGGCCGCGCTGGCAACCCAACAGGACATCGACGACGCGCTACCCACCGCATACGCCCGGATCGGCGCGAACCCGGAACCGGCGGCAGGCGCGCTGGACTTCTGCGAGATCCCGCCTGCATCATCGGCGAAGCCGGATCCGCCCGGCCCGGGCCGCCCGGGGGCCAGCGGCCGGGGTTTGCGGGACATGGCGCGCGCGAGCGGACGGGGGCTGGAGCCGCCGGCGCCTCCCGTCGACATCGGCAGACTGGCCGAGGAACTCGAGCAGATCGAACCGGAGGCGCCGGTCGATGCCTCGGCAATCGAACAGAGCGACAATTCGCTCGTTCGCCTCATCAACCAGATGATCATCGAGGCCCATGCCGAATCGGCCTCCGACATCCATATCGAATGTTGGGGGGACCGCGAGAAAGTGCGGATCCGCTTCCGCAAGGACGGGCGGTTGCGCCCATACCTGGAATTGCCGACCAGCTACGCCAACGCGCTGGTGTCCCGCATCAAGATCATGTGCGACCTCGACATCTCGGAGCGGCGCAAAC
>JAJYBQ010000078.1 GCA_021778935.1 Pseudomonadota bacterium
CGATGCGCTGGGTGGAAAACGGCATCACCTCGGAGGAAGAAGTGATGCGCGTGACGCGGGATTGATGACCACGGTGCGCCGCCTCGAACCGCCTTCGTTCCCGTCCTCTCCGCCGCCGGGCGGTGTCGCGCTGTCGCCGTGACCGCATTCCGCTACACCGCCGCCGACGACCAGGGTAAAGACCGTATCGGCGTACTCGAAGCCGACAGCGCGCGCATCGCGCGCCAGATGCTGCGTGAGCAAGGCCTGGTTCCGCTCACGGTCGAGGCCGTGCAGACCGATGCGGCGAGCGGCGTGGCGATGCGGCGCCGACGCCTGTCTCAAACCGAACTTGCGGTGCTCACGCGCCAGTTCGCGAGCCTGGTCGGCGCTGCGCTGCCGATCACCGACGCGCTGACCGTGCTGGTCGAGCAAAGCGAACAGCAGGCGGTGCGGGAGTTGATGGGGGCGGTGCGTGCCGAGGTTCGGGGCGGCATATCGCTCTCGGCAGCACTTGCGCGCCACCCGAGGCAATTTCCGGAGATCTACCGTGCATTGATCGCGGCGGGGGAGGAATCGGGCCGCCTGCCTTCCGTGCTGGCCAGTCTCGCCGATTTCATCGAGGAACGGGGAAAGCTGCAGCAGAAGATCGTCCTTGCCTTCGTCTACCCGGCAATCGTCACCGTGGTTGCACTGCTCGTCGTCACCGGCCTGCTCACCTATGTGATTCCGCAAGTAGTGCAGGTGTTCATGCAAACGAAACAGACGCTCCCGCTGCTCACCCGGATGATGATCGCGCTCTCGGACTTTTTGCGGCACGATGGCTGGGCAGTCCTGCTCGTGCTCGGCGGCAGCGCATTCGGCATCCACCGCGCCCTGCGCGTCGAGGCGATCCGCTTGCGCTGGCACCAGCGCATCCTTGGACTGCCGGTGCTCGGCGTGCTGTCGCGCGCGCTGAACACGGCGCGGTTCGCCAGCACGCTCGCCATCCTGGTTGGTTCGGGGGTCCCGATGCTGCGCGCGCTCCAGGCCGCAGGGGAAACGGTATCCAATCTCGCGATGCGGGCTCGGGTCATCGAAGCGACGCAACGGGTGCGAGAAGGCGCTTCGCTCGCGCGCGCCTTGCGGGCCCAGGACGACCGGCAGCGGGACGGCACCGGGCTGCCGCGCACCCGTCTCTTTCCGCCGGTGCTGATCCACCTCATCGGATCGGGCGAGGCCACGGGGAAGTTGCCGGAAATGCTGGCCCGCGCGGCCGACATGCACGCCCGCGAGGCGGAGCGGCGCGCACTGCTGCTCACGTCCCTGCTCGAGCCGGCACTGATTCTGGTGATGGGCGTGGTGGTAATGGTGATCGTGCTGGCGGTGATGATGCCGATCATCGAGATCAACCAGCTCGCCCGCTGAGGTTCACCACCGGGCGGGATGTCCGCCCAAGTGCAACCGCACTGCCGGCGTGGATCAGCCCGTGCTCCATGCCCGCGGGCGCTTCATGCCGGCGATCTTGCACGCCTGGCCGACATAGCCGTAGGGAAACAGTTCGAAAAGTCGTTTGCGGCCCTCGCCCGGATAGCGGATTTCCAGATGGCGCATGACGAAGCGCGAGTCGGCGGCGACCTGCCGGTCCGCATAGTAGGATCGCATGAAGCGGATCACGTCCCAATGGTCCGGGCCGAGTTCGATCCCCAATTCGCGGGCGATCGCCTCGGCAACCGCTTCATCCCACCGTTCGGGTTCGACCAGGTACCCTTCGGCATCGCGCCGTGGCATTGCTGGTTTGGCATCCATTTCCCGTCCTTTCCACGCTCGCCATCTGCATCATGTTGTGATGTAGTTTCCAGAATGCTATCGTCTTGTCAATCCCCCGACCGGCGCAACCCGTATGAGTCATGCCTCGTTGTCCAAAAAGGAGTTTCAGACCCTCTCGGACTTCCGCTACCAGTTGCGCCGCTTCATCCGCTGGAGCGAGCAGATCACGCGGCGTGCGGGCGTCACCAACCTGCAGTACCTGCTGATGCTGCACGTCAAAGGCCAGAGCGGGCGAGACTGGGCAACGATCACGGAGCTGGCCGAACGCCTGCAGGCCCACCACCACGGCGTCGTGGCGTTGGTCACCCGCTGCGAGCGCCTGGGATTCGTCGAGCGCCACCCCGGACGGGAAGACCGACGCGAGGTCGAGGTCCACCTCACGGCAACCGGAGAAAAACTGGTCGCGCGACTGGCGCGGCAACACCGCGACGAACTGCTGCGGCTGCAAGGAATTTTCGCCGTGCCGCACACCACGCAACTGGAACCGGAACAAGCGGAAGCCTAAGGAACCTCGGCCCGCTCGCAACCCTCCTTCAGAGGTTCCCCAAGCAGCCCTCGCGCAGCCCGGGTCACCGGGATATTCGCCGAGGCTTTCGGGCGCGCCCTGCCAGCAGGCGATCGAATGCCCAGTTGGGCAGTGCCCGCAGCACCTTGGCGACGATCGCCATCTGCCAGGGAATCACGACGTAGCTCTTCCGCCGGAGCATCGCGTCGACCGCCTTGCGGGCAAAATCCTCCGGTTCCATCAGGAACGGCATCCGGTATGGATTTTCGGCGGTCATCGGGGTGCGGATGAATCCGGGCGCGATCGTCACCACCTGCACGCCCGTTCCGTGCAGGCCGACCCGCAGGCTTTCGCAATAATTGATCAAGGCAGCCTTGGACGGAGAATAGGCCTCGGAACCGGGTAGCCCGCGGATCCCCGCCACGCTGGCGATTCCGACCAAGGTGCCGCGCTGACGTGCGCGCATCGGCGCGATGAACGGATGGAAGGTCGCCGCGGCGGCAACGAGATTCGTTGCGATCACCCGCTCGAATCCGACGAGGTCTTCCTGGTGTTCGGTCAGGATGCCGGTGGAGATCCCGGCATTGGCGACGACGATGTCGGTGCCGCCGCAACGCGCCTCGAAATCCTGCGCAGCAGCGATCAGCGCGTCGTGGTCGGTGACGTCGAGCGGGTAGCAATCGCACCGGCCGGGCATTTCCGCAGCAAGTTGCTGCAGCGCACTTGCGCGGCGCGCCACGAGGCCCAGCCGCGCACCGCGGCGACCGAACTCCCGCGCCATCGCGGCGCCGATGCCGCTCGATGCCCCGGTGAGGAAGACGTTCATTGTGGCCCCGCAAAGAGGAGACCGTCCGGGCTGCCATTCGGTCCGCGCGCTCCGCCGCGCCCGATATCGCGCCGAGCGCGCGCGGACCGACCATCCGCCCAAGTCAACGCCATGTTCCGCACCCCTCATCACCCCGGCCCTCTCCCCCGCGCGGGAGGCGAGGAACGATCAGCGCGCGCGCTCGCCGCGGACGCGCGCGATCAGATAGTCCATGACCGCCAGCGCACCCTCCGGCGTATGGCTGGATGCGATCGCCGGCGAGGTCAGGAAGCGGCCGTCGCAAGCCAGCGTCGGCGTGCCGTCGATCTGATAGGCCTGCACCATCATGTTGGCGCGGTTGACGTCCGACGACACCGAGAACGAGTTGTACACCGCCAGCCACTTGGCGCGGGGAATGCCGTTGGACGCCATGAAGTCGGCGATCTCGTTGGGATCGAGCAGGCGCATGTGCTTGTTGTGATACGCATCGAACACCTTGGCGTGCATCTCATCGACCAGGCCCAGCGCCTTGAGGGAATAGAAGATCCGCGAGTGTGGTTCGGTCGTGGGATTGAACGCGACCGGGACATGCTCCAAATCGACGTCGGGCGCCAATTTCTTCTGCCAGGCTTCGAGGTAGGGCAGGAACGCGTAGCAGTGCGGGCAGCCGTACCAGAAGAAATCCAGGACCTGGATCTTTCCGGGCGGCGCGTCGGTAGGCTGTGGGTTGGCCAGAACGGTGTAGTCGACGCCCGCCACCGGCTCGCTTCCGTCGGCCCAGGCCGGCCGAGCCACGGTCAACCCAAAGCCGGCCGCTCCGGCTCCCAATGCACCCAACCCGGCAAACAAGGCTGCGCGCCTGCGATGCGACACACCCGATGACATATCAACTCCTCCTCGTAGGTTCGGGAAGCGCGGATACCCTCCGCTCGCGATGCCCGTTCAACGCTTCCCTGCGTTTTTTCTCTTACGGGGCCGGCACCTGTTGCGCGTCCACCCCGTTCTCGGACAAGGTGCGCAGGATTCCGTTCACATCGTCCGCCGGGCCATACGGTCCAAGGCGAACGCGGTAGACGGCAAGGCCGCCCTCCTCGGTAGCTTTCGCCACCTTGGCGTCGAACCCCATCAGGGCCAGCCGTGCGCGCATCGCGTCGGCGTCGTCCGGCGTGCGATAGGCGCCGATCTGGAGAAGAATTCCCGGCCCGGCCGGTGCCGCGCCAGGCGTTGCGCCGCCGCCACTCGTGGCCGCGGCCGCAGGGCCGTTCGTACTCTCCGGCGCCGGCGTGCCCGGGGGCTGCGCTCCCGGCCCCGGGATCAAGGGCGAAAACAGCGGCTGATTGGGATCGTTGTGATCCGGCGTCAGGGTATCGGTCAAGCGCTGCACCTTGCTGACGAAGGGCACGGGGGCCTTCGTGATGTACACCGCCGTGCCGGCGGCGATACCGAGCCCGACCATCAGGCCGCCCAAAAAGATGGAAAACAGTGCAGGAAGTCGGCCCGCCGCAGTCATACCCCCTCCCCTTACATCCGTTCCGGGGCATGCACCCCGATCAGCCGCAGTCCGTTGCGCAGAACCTGCCGCGTCGCCAGCAACAGCGCAAGCCGCGCCGCCCGCAACCCGGCCTCCTCGACGAGGATGCGCTCGGCGTTGTAGAACGCGTGCAGGTCCGCGGCAAGATCCTTGCAGTAGAACGCGACGAGATGCGGCGCAAGCGTCTGGCCGGCCTCGCGCACTACGTCCGGATATTCGGCCAGGCGCGCCATCAAGGCCAGTTCCTTCGGCGCCGACAGGCAGGCCAGGTCCACCTCCCGGGCCGCGGCCTCGTCGAGGACCGTGCCGGTCTGATCCGCCGTCTGCACCAACACCGAACAGATGCGCGCATGCGCGTACTGCACATAGTAGACCGGGTTGTCTTCCGAATGCGAGAGCGCCAGGTCCACATCGAACGCGAACTCCGAATCGCACTTGCGCGACACGAGAAAGAAGCGTGTCGCGTCGCGCCCCACCCAGTCGACGAGATCGCGCAGCGCGACATAAGTTCCCGCGCGCTTGGACATCTTGACCTCTTCCCCGCCGCGCAGCACCCGCACCATCTTGTGCAGCAGGTACTCCGGGTACCCGAGCGGAATCGACAGTCCGCGTACGCGCGAAAGGATCTGCAACCCGGCGCGGACCCGGGCAACCGTGCCGTGATGATCCGAGCCCTGGATGTTGATCGCCCGTGTGTGGCCGCGCTCGAACTTGACGAGATGGTAGGCGACGTCGGGCACAAAATAGGTGTACGTACCGTCGGACTTGCGCACGACCCGGTCCTTGTCGTCGCGCAGATCGGCACGGGCGCTGCCTTCGGTCCCCTCCAGCGCCTGCGTCGTGCGCAGCCACAGGGCACCGTCGGCCTCGAAGCTCAGACCCGACTCGACGAACCCGCGGACCGCGGCCGCGACCCGCCCGTCCTCATACAGTGAGGATTCGAGATAGAAATCATCAAAATGCACGCCGATCGCGTCGAGATCCAGATCCTGCTGGTTGCGCAGATAGGCCACGGCAAACCGGCGCACCGCGTCGCGATCGTCGGGGTCGCCGCTGGCCGTCACCTCGGTACCGTCACGCGAACGAACCGTCGCCTTGGCGAGAAAATCCCCGGCGATCTCGACAATGTACTCACCTTGGTAGCCGATCGCCGCCGTATCGATTTCCCGCCCCTGCAGCGCCCATGCGCGCGCCTGCACCGATGCGGCGAGCTGTTCGATCTGCACGCCGGCATCGTTGTAGTAGAACTCGCGAGTCACCACCCAGCCGCATGCGGCGAGCACGTTGGCCAAGGCGTCGCCGAGCGCTGCCTGACGTGCGTGCCCAAGGTGCAGGGGGCCGGTGGGATTTGCCGAAACGAATTCGAGCAGCACGGTCTTCCCGGCTCCGTCGCCGCACTCGCCGAACGCCGCGCCGCGACGCAGAACCTCGCCGACCACCTGTCGCTTGCTGGCGTCGGTCAAACGCAGGTTGATGAACCCCGGTCCGGCAATCTCGACCGCCGCCAGCCACTCGATCGCGCCGGGATCCGCGCGCAGGCGGGCGGCGATCTCTTCCGCGATCGCGCGGGGAGAGCGACCGAGCGGCTTCGCCAATTGCAGGGCGACGGTGCAGGACAGATCGCCGTGCGCGGCGACGTTCGGCCGCTGCAATTCGATCGCGGGAATCGGAGTGGGCAGGGTCGGAAGCGCGTCGCGGATCTGGTTCGCGATCGCCTGCCGCTGTTCAGCGAGCATGGAACGGGGCCAAAGAATACGGGAAACGGTCGAGTTTACCGGAGCGGCGCGGGAACGCGGACCGGACGTCCCCCGCGCGGCACCCTCACCCCCGCCCTCTCCCGCAAGCGGGAGAGGGGGAACATCCCGCCCCTGCAATGCCCGGCTGCCGCGCACACCCTTGCGACCCCCGTCGCGCAGCCTAGCGCGAGCCGGTCGCCCGAGGCTGTTCGATCAGCGCGTACGCGGAGTGGTTGTGGATCGACTCGAAATTCTCGGATTCGACCCGGAATGCGGCGACCCGGTGATCTTGACGCAGCGCCAGTGCGATGTCGCGCACCGTGTCCTCGACGAACTTCGGGTTGTCGTACGCCCGTTCGGTGACGTACTTCTCGTCCGGGCGCTTGAGCACCCCCCACAGCTCGCAGGAAGCCGCTTCTTCGGCAATGCGGACCTGCTCTTCGACCGACATCGGCTCGACCGTCTCCACGTCGATGGTGATGTGCGAACGCTGGTTGTGCGCGCCATAGTCGGAGATGCGCTTGCTGCACGGGCAAAGGCTGGTGACCGGCACACAGACCTTCTGGCGAACGTGCGGCACCCCACGCTCCATCGACGCAGTCAGCGTCACGTCATAATCCATGAGGCTCCGAACGCCCGAGACCGGTGCGGACTTGTCGACGAAATACGGGAACCGGATTTCGATCCACCCCTGTTCGGCCTCCAGGTGCCGCAGCATTTCCCGCAGCAAAGCGCGCAACGACGCCATCGACATCGGCTCGCGGTGATTCTGCAGCACCTCCAGGAAACGCGACATATGCGTGCCCTTCCGTTCGCCGGGAAGCGCGACGAACATGTCGAACGTGGCAACCGTAGCAACCGCCCCATCCCGCCCCGCCACGATCAACGGATGGCGCAAGGATTTCACCCCGACCCGATTGATCGCAATATTGCGAGGATCGATGGACGACTGCACATCCGGCAGCAAAACCAATTCGCGTGCGTTCATAGCATTGTTCCTGTCATAGAAATTTTCCTGCTGCACGCCCGAAGACTGCGGAATGTGCGCAACCGGACGAGGACGGCGGGACGGGACTCCGGAAATATACCCGAGTACGACGATCGGGAATCGGATGGACCGACAGACTGCCGTCCCGAGCCCCCAGACCCCCGGCAGTTTGCAGAACTTCGTCCAAGGCATCAATACGTGACCCCCGCAAGTTTCTGCCAGCTCGTTTTGTCCAGGAAGTCCGCATCGCAGGCCGCACAAACGCCCCTCTTTCCCAAGCATTGGATTCCGCCATCCGGCACGGATATGGGAGTAGGATCCCCGATCCTGACGCCGCGATGGCGGCAACGCACTTCCCCGCCACGATTGTCCATGACAAAAATCACCGCAGAGGACTTCGCCGACATCGGCGGCATCACCATCGCCGCCGTCGAGCGAGACACGGGCCTGACCAAGGACACCCTGCGGGTATGGGAACGCCGGTACGGCTTCCCGACACCACTACGCGATCGCTCCGGCCAGCGCGTGTACTCCCGCCGGGACATGGAAAAGCTCCGGCTCGTCAAGCGACTGCTCGACCACGGATATCGGCCCGGGAAGCTCCTGCCGCTCGACTCGGCCGATCTACTGCGACTCGCCGACGGGCTCCACCCTCCACCCCAGCGCCGCGAGGGGGCGCACCTCCGCCCCGACATCGAACCCTTGCTCGATCTTCTGCGCAAGCATCGGGTAGAGGAGTTGCGCCGGCAACTCGGCCAGTCGCTCCTGCGACTCGGCCTCGCGCAATTCCTGTCCGGCGTGATCGCCCCACTCAATGCCGCGGTGAACGATGCCTGGACCCGGGGCAAGCTCGAACTCTTCGAAGAACACATCTACGCCGAAGCGATCCAGTCCATCCTGCGCGACGCCATCGCCGGAATTCCGCGCCCGGGCAGTGATCCGCCGATCGTCCTGCTCACTACGCTGCCGCGGGAAACCCACGCAGTCGGTCTGCTGATGTCGGAGGCGTTCTTCGCACTGGAAAGCTGCCGTTGCATCTCGCTGGGCGTGCAGACGCCTCTGCCCGACATCGTGCGCGCTGCCGAAGCGCTGCGCGCGCACATCGTATTCGTGTTCTTCGGCGATTCCGCCAATGCCGGCCTGGTCTCCAGCAGCATCGCGGAACTGCGCGCGGCCCTCCCCCCGCAGCACGAAGTCTGGGTAAGCGGCAGCACGCCGGTCCTGGAACGCCGCCTGCCCGAACATGTGACCTATCTTCGCACGCTGAGCGAAACCGGCGGTGCGCTGCTGCGCCGCCGCCAGGCACGTGTCCCCGGGGCGGACCAGTGATCCGGGGCGCAGGTCCCGCGGCCCCGGATCCGATGCGCCTGCGGGATATGCCACACTACCGGGATGCGCCGATCCGTTCCTGCCCACCTCGCCGCCCTCGTCCTGATTATCGGGTTGCCCGGCGCGGCGATTGCCGCGTCCGCCCCGCCGACGGCCAAGAGCGATGCGCTGCCGGTGTCCGCTCGACTCGAATATGCGACGACCGCAACGATGCAGTGGATGGGGCTGCCGCTCACCCTGCGCGGCCACACCGAGACGACCTGGAAATTTGACGGCACACATTACGACGCGCAACTGCGCATCGACCGGGTCGGGTTCACGCAACACTCGGAGGGTCGCCTGCAAGCCAATGGTGCGCTGGCGCCGGAGCGGTATACGGAAAAACGGCCGTTCCACCACCCCGACGCCGTCACCTTGGACTGGGCCCGAGGCCGGGTCCGGTACGACAACGCGTCGCCGCACCCGGCGCCGAAACCCGGCGCACAAGATCGTCTCAGCGTGCAGTTCGAGTTCGCGCGTCGGATGGAACGGAATGCGCAGGGATTCCAACCCGGCAACCGGGATCCGATCCGGCTCATCGGCACCCACGATGTCGATGACTGGCAGTTCACCGTGGGACCCGCCGAAACCGTCGGCACGGGCCTCGGCCCGATGCCGACGATCCACCTGGCCGCCCGGCGACCCGCGGGCCGGGTGGAAGAAACGATGGACATCTGGCTCGGCGCGA
>JAJYBQ010000079.1 GCA_021778935.1 Pseudomonadota bacterium
GGTATCGCAGGCGCTGTTGCGTCGGCGCATCGCCAAGGCAATGAACGCCGCACAGTGTCGGGACGCGGGCTCCCCCGACGCCGTGTCGGTTGCGCTGCGGGAACGCCTGGCGCTCCCGGATCTCGGGTCGGCCTTGTGCCTGTTGCATGAGCCGCCCCCGGTCGGAAGCCTGGCGGAACTCGATCGCCTGTTGGCACCGGCGTGGCGACGTCTGCGATTGGACGAATTGCTGGCGCAGCAACTGGCGTTGCGACGTGCCCGGGCGCAGCGCCGTGGGGACGCCGGCACGCCGCTGGCGGGGGACGGGAGGCTGGTCGACGCGTTGCTGGTGCGCTTGCCGTTTGCGCTGACGACCGACCAGCACCAGGTCTGGACGGAGATCGAGCGCGATCTTGCCGCCCCGGTACCGATGAATCGTCTGCTCCAGGGGGATGTGGGCAGTGGCAAGACCGTGGTGGCCGCGCTGGCCGCGGCGCGGGCGGTGGAGGCGGGCGCCCAGGCGGCGATCATGGCGCCGACGGAGATCCTCGCCGAGCAGCATTACCGGCGCCTTGGCGCGCTGTTGGCGCCGCTGGGGGTGCGCGTGGTCTGGCTGGCCGGGCGCCTGCGCGAGGGGCCGCGTCGCGACGCGCTGGCGGCGATCGAATCCGGTGTCGCCGGAGTCGTCGTCGGCACCCATGCGCTCATTCAGGAGTCGGTGCGGTTTGCCAAGCTCGCGCTGGCGGTCGTCGACGAGCAGCACCGCTTCGGGGTGGCGCAACGTCTCGCCTTGCGCCAGGACGGCGCGTGCATGCCGCATCGGCTGATGCTGAGCGCCACGCCGATTCCGCGCACGCTTGCAATGAGCTATTTCGCCGATCTCGACGTGTCGGTCATCCGGACGCTGCCGCCGGGGCGCAGTCCGGTGCGGACCAAGCTGGTGGCAGGCTCGCGCCGCGACGAGGTGCTGGCGCGGATCCGCGCGGAGGCGGCACGTGGGCGTCAGGCGTACTGGGTGTGTCCCCTGGTGGAGGAAAGCGACGAAATCGACGCCACCGCCGCCGTGCGCATGGTCGAAGAGACGCGGGCGGCGCTGCCCGATCTGCGCCTGGGCCTGCTCCACGGCCAGATGGCGGCGGCGGAGAAGACGGCGGTGATGGATTCCTTCGCCGCCGGAGCGATCGACGTCCTGGTGGCGACCACCGTGATCGAAGTGGGCATCGACGTGCCCAACGCCAGCCTGATGGTGATCGAGCACGCGCAGCGGTTCGGCCTCGCCACGCTGCATCAGTTGCGCGGCCGGGTCGGCCGCGGTGCCGTCGAAAGCGCCTGTGTGCTGCTGTTCGACGAGCCGCTTTCGGAGACCGCGCGCGCGCGGCTCAAGATCCTCTACGAGAGCACGGACGGATTCGAGATCGCCCGTGCCGATCTGCGTCTGCGTGGTCCGGGGGAATTCCTCGGCGCGCGGCAGTGGGGGCTGCCGATGCTGCGGGTCGCGGATATCGAGCGGGATGTCGACTTGCTGGATATTGCGCGGGCCGAAGCCGATCGGCTGTTGCGGGAGGACGAGCGCGCGGCGGCATCGATCGCCGATCGCTGGTTCGCCGGTGCCGCCGCGTATATCGGCGCGTGAAAAACCATAAACTTGCCGGATGACGCTGACCGAACTCCGCTATCTCGTTGCCCTTGCGCGGGAACGCCATTTCGGCCGCGCCGCGGAGGCCTGCCACGCCACCCAGCCCAGTGTTTCCGTGGCGATCCGCAAGCTCGAGGAGGAACTGGGCGTGCGTCTGTTCGAGCGCGGCACGGCGGAAGTGCGCATGACGGAGATCGGCGAGCGCGTCGTCGTGCAGGCGCAGCGCGTGCTCGAGCAGGCGGCGGCGATCCGCGAGATCGCGCGCCAGGGGCGCGACCCGCTGATCGGTCCGCTGCGTCTGGGGGCGATCTACACCGTCGGCCCCTATCTGCTGCCGGCGCTCGTGCGGCAGTTGCAGCAGGATGCGCCGCAGATGCCCCTGTTCCTCGTCGAAAATTTCACGGTACGTCTGCTGGAGATGCTGCGCAACGGCGAGATCGACGCCGCGGTCCTCGCGTTGCCGCTGCCCGAGGCGGGACTGGCGATCCGGCCGCTCTACGACGAGCCGTTCGTCGCCGCGGTGCCGCGCGGCCATGCCTGGGCGCGGCGCAAGACGGTGGCGATGGCGGAGCTGGCCGGAGAGCAGGTGCTGCTGCTGGGCAGCGGCCATTGCTTTCGCGACCAGGTGCTGGCGGCCTGTCCCGAGCTGGATCGCGGGACGTCCGATGGTGCCCGGCGGCCGCTGGAAGGGTCCTCGCTGGAGACGATCCGCCAGATGGTGGCGTCGGGGATCGGCGTGACCGCGCTGCCGCAGACCAGCGTTCCGGAGCGTCCGGTGCGGGGTTCTTTGCTTGCCTATGTGCCGTTTTGCGCTCCCGTGCCGCGGCGGCGCGTGGTGTTGGCATGGCGCAAGAGTTTTCCGCGGACCGGGGCGATCGAGGCGCTGTGTCATGCGGTGGCGCGGTGCGCGCTGCCCGGTGCCGACCGGATCGAGGAAGGAGTCCAAGCGTGAAGTCCGGCGATTCCGTGGCCGTCCGTGGCGCTCCGAGCCGACGGGGGCGGCTGCGTGCGCGGCTGGCGGCCTATGCGCGCTTGACGCGGCTCGACAAGCCGGTCGGCAGCCTGCTTTTGCTCTGGCCTACGCTCGACGCACTGTGGATCGCCGCCCGCGGTTGGCCCGGCTGGGCCCTGGTGGCGATTTTTTCCGTGGGAACGGTGTTGATGCGGTCGGCGGGTTGTGCGGTCAACGATATCGCGGATCGCAATTTCGACGGCCAGGTGAAGCGCACCGCCGACCGCGTGCTTGCGCGCGGCCTGCTTTCCGTGCGCGAGGCGCTTGCGGTCGCGGTGGTTCTGGCGCTCGCCGCCGCGGCGGTGTCGCTGCCGTTTCTCGATCGGGCGGCGTTGCCCCTGGCCTTGGTCGCGGTGGGGGTCGCGGCGACCTACCCGTATTTCAAGCGGTTCTTCCCCATGCCCCAGGCGTACCTGGGAATCGCATTTTCGTTCGGAATCCCGATGGCGTTCGCCGCCGTGCAGGGGCGGGTGCCGGCACTGGGCTGGTGGTTGCTGCTCGCCAACCTGTTCTGGGTGATTGCCTACGACACCGAGTACGCGATGGTCGACCGGGACGACGACCTGCGCATCGGGGTACGGTCGTCGGCGATTTTTTTCGGCCGGGCCGACGTGGCGGCGATCGGCGTCTGCTACGGCATCGATCTGGCGATGCTCGCCGGCGCGGCGCACGCCGTCGGTCTGGGGCCGATCTTTTTCGTCGGGTGGACCGCCGCGGCCGGTTGCGCGGTGCGGCACCTCGTCTGGATCCGGGGACGCGATCGCATGCAGTGTTTTCGTGCGTTTCGGCACAACCATTGGTTGGGCTTGTGCATCTTCGCGGGCATCGTCGGCGATTTCGCGCTGCGGTGACGGGCGCCGCCGGATCCGGCACCCGGTATCCTTGATCGGGCCGCGATCGGCGGCGCATCCGAGGGGGGAATGTCCATGCAAAGCGCGCACGAACTGGGGCAGCGGTTCGCATCGATCGGTGCCATGCGGTTTCGGGAGGAAGCCGGCGCACTGGTGGTTCTGGATGTCGCGGGGCCGACGGCGTCGGCAAGTCTTTGTTTGCAGGGCGCCCAGATTCTCACCTGGAGGCCGCGCGGCCAGATCCACGATGTCGTGTGGTTGTCCAACGGTGCGCGATTTGCGTCCGCCAAGTCCGTGCGCGGCGGCATTCCGGTATGTTGGCCCTGGTTCGGACCGCATGCGTTGCCGGGGTTGCCCGCCCACGGATTCGCGCGCAACCTCGTCTGGGATCTCGTCGATGCCGCGGTCCGCGCCGACGGCGCCGTACAGGTGACGCTTCGGCTCGACCCGCGCGCGCTGGAGCAATCGGATCTGCCGGGCTTCGACGCCGTGCGCGCCGCCTGGCCGCACCGGTGGGAACTTTCGCTGCACGCGACGTTCGGCGACACCCTTGCCGTCGAATTGATCACGCGCAATCGCGGAACCGCACCCTTTCTCGTCGGCGAAGCGCTGCATACCTATTTCCGCGCGGGCGATATCGACCACGCACAGGTGATCGGGCTCGACGGCTGCGAATATGTCGACAAGGTGGGGCCGGAGGCGCATCGGCGCCAGGAGGGCGCCGTGCGGTTCGCAGGGGAAACCGATCGCGTCTACCGCGATCGCGCGCCCGCGTGCGTCATCGACGACCCGGTGCTGGGGCGCCGCATCGTGGTGCAAAAGAGCGCAAGCGCCTCGACCGTGATCTGGACCCCCTGGGCCGACAAGGCGGCGAAGCTCGGCGACCTGGGGTCCGGTGCGCAAGGCGCCGGTGCGGGCTGGCGCGAGATGCTGTGCGTGGAGAGCGCCAACGCCCTGGAGGACTGCGTGACGGTCGCCCCCGGCGCCGAGCACCGGCTGGCGGTGCAGTACCGTGTCGAGCCGCGCATCCCCGAAGCCGGAGAACCTTGAGATTTCTGGGATGAGTCCGTCGAAGATCAAACGCCTGATCGTTGATACGCCGCAGGGATCTGTCGGAGTCTTGGACAAGGATTCCCGGTTCGTCTTCAACTACTCGTTGGCAAACAGCGACCGGCAGCGCGAGATCGCGCTGCGCATGCCAATCCGGGCCGAGAGCTATGCGAGCACCGCCCTATTGCCGATCTTCGCAATGAATCGGCCGGAAGGCTTCCTGTACAACGAGATCGTGCGCCGCATGGCAAAGCACGCGCATGTCGACGACATGCTGCTGCTGTCGATCGTCGGTGAGAACCAAATCGGTCGGCTAACCACCGGGAGCCCGATGCGGCGAAACCCGCCAGGAACACGACGGTCGGCAAACGGCAGCTACTCCGGGGCGGAGGTCAGGAGCTTTTCGACTTTCTCGTGGAGACCTACTTCGATTCCGGTATTTCGGGGGTGCAACCCAGGGTAATGGTTCCCGACGCCGACAGGAAAAAATGCGAGACGAGTGGGACGAGGGTCGGAAATCACTCTTGCCACCAACGGTTTTCGTGGCGCCTCAGCAGGTTGGGCCGCGCGTAGACAGAAACGCGAACCCCAACATCACGCCAAGTCCGCGTGTTCAAACGAAAAACTCGTCTCGGCGCTGACGGAACTTCGGTCTAAAACCTCGGCTTAGTCGCTGCGTGTGCTCCGGACTGGCGTGGGCGCACACGGGTTTGGTGTAGTAACATTCCTACATCATCGTGCGGAGCACCACCATGACCACGACCACCGTATCGAGCCGCGAGTTCAATCAGGATGTGACCCGCGCCAAGCGGGCCGCTGAACAGGGGCCGGTGTTCATCACCGATCGAGGGCGGCCGGCACACGTCCTGCTGAGCATCGACGATTACCGGCGCCTGGCCCACAGCCGTCGCAGCATCGTGGACGCCCTTTCCATGCCGGGCCTCTCCGAGATCGAGTTGGTGATTCCCCGCTCGACCCAACTGCCGCGGCCGGCGGACTTCGAGTGATGTACCTGCTCGACACCAATGTGATCTCGGAGCTGCGCAAGGCGGGCGACGGCCGGGCCGACGCCAATGTCGTAGCGTGGCTCGGCGGCGTGGATGCAGCGAATTTCTACATCTCAGCCGTCACGGTCATGGAACTCAAACTGGGCATCCTGCTTGTCGAGCGACGCGACAAGCCTCAGGGGCAGCGCTTGCGGGCTTGGATGGAGAACCAGGTGCTGCGGGAGTTTGCCGATCGAACCTTGCCACTCGACACGGCGGTGGCATTGCGTTGTGCGCGTCTGCATGTTCCCGATCCGCGCTCCGATCGCGATGCATACATCGCGGCGACCGCTCTGATCCACGGCATGATCGTCGTAACCCGGAACCAGGTGGACTTTGAGCCGACTGGTGTTCAGTTGTTCAACCCGTGGGAAGTGAACGATGATTGAAAGCAACCTGGTGCTGTTCGCAGTGCGATCAATCGCGCCAACGATCGATTCAAGGCCGCACAAGAACAAGCCGGCCAGGTAGAAAAGCGCAAGGCCATGGTCGCCGCCGAGCTGGCCGATGTGGCGTGCGGCCTGATGAGTGCCAAGCAGCTCGTCGATGCAGTCATCGTCAGCGCGCGAGGTGGCGGCCAAGTGTCGTCTGGACCGCGGAACGGCGCGCGGCGGTGGACGCCTGCCTGAAGGTGCGCCAGGTCCATATATCGGCGTCACCGTGGCTGTTTTGTACGCGCCGCGGCGAGTGTTACTTCAAGGAAACCAGAGGGGAGGCGCGAGGATGGAAGGCGATGTGGCAGCGATTCATGAAGCGCGTTCTGACCGAAACGGAGGTGCGCGACCCGTTCACGGAACACGACCTTCGGGCCAAGGCGGGAAGCGATGCGGAGAGTCTGGAGCGCGCTCGTCAGCTGCTCGGGCATGCCGACGCGGCGATCACCCAGCGGGTCTATCGGCGGCGTCCGGAGCGGATCGAATGACCTCGTCAATGGCACAGTGCCCCGGTTATGGCACAACCACAAAAGCAACAAGGGATTGTCGTTCCCGACAACCCCTTGTTTATACAGCGATATTTGGTGCGCCCGGCAGGATTCGAACCCACGACCCCCTGGTTCGTAGCCAGGTACTCTATCCAACTGAGCTACGGGCGCAGAACCGCGAATTCTACACGAAACCGAAATCGCCTTCCAGGCGCTACCGGTGCCATACCCCGCGGTGTGCACCGCGAACCGGAAATGCAGCCGATATCCCGCGTAAGGGATCCCCAGGACACAGGACGGCGGTTCGGTGGATTGTCCGGCGCGCGAAGGGTGTGTAAAAACGTTGCCCGGGTTTGAAGTGCGGGGGGAGGGCGGCCGACGCGCCGCGCTCCCGGTTCCCGGCGTTCTCTTGCCAGGGCGAATGCAGATGCGGATCTTCAAAAACGGCTTGCCGCAGGCGGTTTCTCCTTCCTCCGCGACCGGCACGGAGCAGCCGGTCCTGACGGCGCGGGAAACCGAGTGCCTGCGCTGGACGGCGGAGGGCAAGACGGCCTGGGAGGTGGGTCGGATCCTGCGGATCTCGGAGCGCACCGCCAACTGGCATCTGCAGGCGGCCAGCCACAAGCTCGGGTGCGCGAACAAGATCCAGGCGGTCGTGAAGGCAATCCGGATCGGGCTTCTGGGCTGAGCCTGCCGCCGGTGCGTCGCCGGCACGCACGCTTGTCACGGATCCGTCGTCATCGGTCCCCGGCGTGGCGTATAGTCGCGGGTTTGCACCGCGGCGCCCAGCTGCGGTTCCTGTCGAGGCTCCGGCAGTTTCCATAACTCGTAGAACCGTCAAAGATGCGATCCTATTCCCGAATTGGCTTGTCCGCCGCGTTGGTCGTGTTCGCGGGCGTGCTTGGTGCCTGCAGCAGCAGTAACAACAGTGTCGCACCCACGAGCGTGCGCCTGGTCAATGCCACGACGGCGGGGACGACGAGCCCGGTGCTCGACCTCAGCCTGAGCGGAGCTCCGGCGGTGACGGGAATCGCCGTGGGGAGCGCGAGCGGATATGTATCGCAGAATCCCAGTACCTATGCCGCGTCGGTGACCGATGAAACCGGCACGCTGAGTTCCGGTACGCCGCTCACGGTCAACCTCGGAACCGGGGAGAGCTATACCATCGTCGCCTACACCCTCGGCACGACCGCGGCGATGGGGTACCTGACCGACAGTCTCGGCATCCCGTCCTCGGGACAGTCGGCGGTTGCGTTTGCCAATTTCTCGACCGATGCCGGTCCGCTGGATGTCTATGTCCTGCCGCAGAACACGGCGAGCGTCCCGGTCGGGGTGCCACCGGTGTTCGGGGACGTGACCGGGCAGTCGCTGCCGGTGACCGAGCCGGCGGGGACGTACACGATCATCGCGACGAAGCCCAACACCCCGAGCGATGTCCGGTTCATCAACCCGTCGGTGAATCTGGCCGGCGGCCAGGCCGAGGTGGTGGCGTTCACGCCGACCTCCGGCGGCGGCCTGGTGAACGGCATGCTGATCGTCCAGGGCGGCACCGCCACCACGATGGCGATGAATTACGCCCGGGTGCGGATCGCGGCGGAGCTGCCGACGGCAAACACCCTGGTTGCGGCGACCGTAGGGACGACCCCGGTGACGGCGAACGCCCCGTTTGTCGGGCCGTATACCCTGGTTCCGGCCGGCGGCGCGGTGACCGGCATCACCGCGGCAGGAGCCTCCGTGACGGCGCCGACGACGACCCTGGCCGCAGGGAGCGACTACACGCTCGTCGTGTACGGCTCCACGCCGACGGCAACCTTGTTCGCGGACGACAACCAGTATCCGGGTAACGGCGGCGCAACCATTCGGGTGGTGAACGCTGCCCCGACGAGCGGGCAGGTCAACCTGTATCTGAACTCGGCGTTCACCGCGTCGGCGACCTACGCCACGACCGCCGCTGCATCCGCATATGTCGGCATCGCGCCGGCGATGTCGGAGGCGATTTCCTTGGTCGGCGCTACCCCGATCTCGCTGCCCAGCTCCACGGCAAACTTCGTCGCCGGGTCGGTGTACAGCATCTTCGTGTACCCCGCCGCTACCGGGACCGCCGGGTTCCTGATCGAAGACCGCTGAGGTCCGGGATTTGCCGCGGCGCAGGGGCGGGGGGGAGAACCGATCCCCCTCCCTGCACTGCGGGGCCCGGCCTACTTCACCATCGCCAGCAGCTTGTCGAAACGGTCCTTGTGCAGGACCATCGTCGCTTCCTCCTTGGCCGCCGCCGCCTTGGCCTGATCGAGGTTCACCGGCTTGCCGGCTTGCACCACCCCGACCATGCCGACGTTCTCGTGCATCTTGCACTTGACGAGGTAGACCCCTTCCTTGGTCAGCTTCACCACGACCTTCTGGTTGGGCTGACCAACCCACGAGGCAACCCCATCGGGGACGAGCACCGAGACGCTCGTGTGCCCCGCCTTGTCCATCGGCTGGAACACCACCGTATCGCCGACATCGGCCTTGACGAACATCGGATCGAACACCAGCATCTTGCCGTCCGGCGCGTGGGACACCATCTTGACGGTGATCTCCTTGGCGAGGACGGTGGCAGGCTGTGCGAACAGGCCGCATGCGAGGATCGCTACGACACACAGCACAATCTTGCGCGGGTTCATGGCGAATCTCCTGTTGTCATTAGAGGCCCATCCTAGTTCCGGCCGAATGCGCAATACCCGCGGCGTGCGTATCGGAATCGTCCCGCTGCGGCGGGATGCGCCGGCCCGGGAAAAATAACCATTGGGTGGGATGCCATCTAGATC
>JAJYBQ010000080.1 GCA_021778935.1 Pseudomonadota bacterium
TACGCTCGACACGACCATGTCGATCACGAGAAACGGAATGAAGATCATGAATCCGATCTGAAACGCGGTTTTCAGCTCGCTGGTCGCGAATGCTGGGATCACCACGCGGATCGGCAGGTCGGTGAGTTTCTTTGCCGCGGCGGCCTCCTTGTCCAGGCGCGCCATGCGTACGAAGAGCGCCAGGTCGTCGGGGCGCGTGTGCTTGATCATGAAATCCTTCATCGGCAATGCCGCCGCCTGTGCCGCTTGCTCGAACGACATCTTCTGTTCCCGGAACGGGACGTAGGCGGTGTCGTAAACCCGGTCGAAGGTGGGGCCCATGACGAAGAAGGTGAGAAAGAGCGCGAGGCCGATGAGGACCTGGTTCGGCGGCGCCGTCTGCGTGCCGAGCGCCATGCGCAGCAGCGAGAGGACGATCACGATCCGTGTGAACGCCGTGGTGAGCAGCAGGAGCGCCGGCAGGAAGCCTAGCGCGGTCAGGAAGATCAGGGTTTGCACCGGCACGGAGTAGGTCGTGCCGTCGCCGCCGTGGGCGGCGGTGATGGCGATCGGCGTGACCTGCGCCAGTGCCGGATGCGCCGCGGCCAGCAGGAAGGCGCCCAAGCCGGCCGGCAGGAAACGGGATCGGCTCATTGCGCGCCGCCCCGCAGGCGTTCCAGTAGCGCGCCGAACGCCGGCCCTGGTTGCGGCGACGCGGGAACGTCACCCTTTGCCACCGTGCCCAGCCGCGTGACGCCGCTCGCGCCCACCCCGAGCAGTACCCAGCGCTCGCCTACTTCCACGATGACGACCCGCTCGCGTGGACCGAGCGCGAGCTGGGATACCACGCGCATCGGCCCGGCCCCCGCGCGCGGGGCGATTCCCATGCGACGCAGCCCCCAGACCGCAGCGGCGAACAGGCCGAGCACGATCAACAGGGACGTGAACATCGGGAGAAATGACGGCATGCTGCTGGCTGCGTGATTCATCTGGGCGCTTGCTCGCAAGACGTTGGGAAGCCCGCCTACTTGTTGATTCTGCGCATGCGTTCGCTCGGCGTAACGATGTCCGTGAGCCGGATGCCGAACTTTTCGTTGACGACCACCACCTCGCCTTGCGCGATGAGGCAACCGTTGACGAGCACGTCCATCGGCTCCCCGGCCAGCGCGTCGAGTTCGATCACCGATCCCTGCGCCAGTTGCAGGATGTGCTTGATCGGGATGCGCGTGCGCCCCAATTCCACGGTCAATTGAACGGGGATGTCGAGGATGAAATCCAGGCCCTGCGCGCCCTCCGCGCCGTCGCCCGGGATGAGGTTCGGAAAGATGTTGGCGGGCTGAGCCAGTCCCTCGACCTCCGCCGAAGGCGTGACGTTTCCGCTTCCGGAGGACGCCGCCTGCTCGGCGAGCGCCGCGCCCCAATCATCTTCGGCGCTGGGTTTTCCGGTTTCGTTCATGTTTCCGTCTCCTGGAGTGCCAGGTTTTCATTGGACTGCGAGTACCGCAGCAGACGCTCGGCGCGGACCGCGACATGGCCGTTGGTGGAGCCGAATCGGCATTCGAGAATCGGCACACCATCCACCTTCACCGGGATGATTTCGCGGATCGAAAGCGGGATGAAATCGCCGACCTTCAAGTGGACCAGTTCGCCGACCGTCAATTTGGCGGTGGCAAGTTCGGCGACCAGTTCCACATCGGCGGACTGCACCTGCTGGGTGAGTTGCTGCATCCAGCGGCGGTTCGGTTCGGCACCGTCGGCCTGGATCGACGAATACAACACATCACGGATCGGTTCGAGCGTCGAATAGGGGAAACAGACGTGGATCTCGCCGCCCGTGTCACCGAATTCCACGTTGAAGGTGATCGCGACCACGATTTCGGAGGGCGATGCGATGTTCGCGAACTGCGTGTGCATTTCGGAGCGCTGGTGGTGAAACTGGAACTGGAACAGCGTTCCCCATGCCTTGGTGTATTCCGCGAGCGTCACGTCGAGCAACCGCTGGATGATCCGCTGCTCGGTGGGCGAGAAATCACGACCTTCGATACGAAAATGCTGTTTGCCGCTGCCGCCGAACAGCGTGTCGATCGCGCAGAACACCAGATTTGGATCGAAGATCACCAGACCTTGTCCGCGCAACGGCGAAAGCGAGATCACATTGATGTTCGTCGGTACGACGATGTCCCGCAGGAATACCGAGTACTTGATCACGCGGACTGGTCCGACCGAAATCTCCGGGCTCCGCCGCATGAAATTGAATAAGGCGACGCGCAGGTTGCGGGCGAAGCGCTCGTTGACGATCTCCATCGTCGGCATCCGCCCGCGGACGATGCGCTCCTGGCTCGACAGGTCGTAGTTGCGGATCCCGTCGGGGGCGGCATCCTTCTCGATCTTCTGCGATTCTCCGGTGACGCCTTCGAGCAAGGCATCGACTTCATCCTGAGAAAGGAACTGGTCGGACATGGCGTTGTTCCGGTCACTGGATGATCATGTGGACGATGAGGACGGCGCTGACGGGGTTGTCGATCTTTCCCCCGGCGAGCGCCTTGTTGACGGCGACGACCAGCGCCTGTTCGAGCTTTGTCTTCCCCGCGTCGGTGATCAGGCTCGCTTCGGTCTGCGAACTCAGCACCGGGATCACTGCATTGCGCACGACCGGGACATAATCCTTCAGGTATTCGCCGGCGTCGACGGACCTGGCCTCGAATGTGAGCTTGATCTGGAGGTACTTGTCGGGATCCACCAGGTTGACGGTGAAGTTCTCGAATTCGACGAAGGTCGGTTTTTCCTCCTTCTTCTTTTCTGCCGCGTCCTTCGCCGCCTGCGCTGGCGATTCCGGCTTCTTCACCATGAGAAAGTAGTACGCCGCACCGCCCCCGGCTGCGAGCAGCAGCACCACGATGGCGATGAGTATCGGCAGTTTCGACTTCTTCTTGCCGCCTTCCGCTGCTTGCTTGGTTTCCGCCATGGCTTCCGAACCCTCGGTAACGAATTCTTCCGCGGCGGGCCTCTATCGGCACGTCCGCGGAAATCTTGAGAGGGATTATTCGGAAACGACGCGCGAACCGGTCGCGGGAAATTCGTGGCTTTCCCGCTTCGTTTTTACGCGAAAGTATCCACGAGGCGCAGGCTGCTTGTGCTAGCGCGGCCGGCGGTCGCCGTCAGCGCGGCCGGTGCGGCGATGGATCCGCCGGCTCCGGCGTTGCCGGTGCGGCCCCGGTTGCCGGAGGCGGAGCGTTGCGGAAGGGGGTTGTGCGCCGAGCCATTGCCGACGTGCGCATCGGCAAGTTGCAAGCCGTTCTGCTGAAACATTTCTTGCAGGTGCGGCAGCGCCTGCTGCATGGCGTCCCGCGTCGCCTCATGATGCGCCGTCAGCGCCAGGGTCGCGACCTGGCCGTTCATCTGGATCGAGACGCTCACCGGCCCGAGTTCTACCGGGTGCAGGGACAACTGCGCGCTGTGCGTGCCGTTCTGGGCGAGCAGCACGATGCGGCTGGCGAAATCCGATGCGAAACCGGGTGTGCCGACGGGAGCGGCGACCTGTGCCGTCGCTGCGGGCCCGGTCATGCTCGACATCGGCGACATGCCTGACGCCAGCGAGGTCATCGGCGATACGGCCCCCGCGGCGCCCACGCCGGTAGGGACTCCCGGGGCGGTGCCTCCGCCCGGAGCAGCTGTGCCGCCGCCGGTATGCGGCGGGCCGGCGGAAACGGCGGCCGCCAGGTCGGCGCCGAAAGGGGCTTGGGAGCCGGCTCCGGCCGTCCCACTGCTGCCGGGGTCGTTCGTCGCGGTTGCGGTGCCTGCCGCCGCACGGTTGGCCGCGTCGTTGGTTGTGGACCCGTTGCCGGCCTTGCCGCCGGTCGTGAGCAGGCTGCCGCCATGGGTGTCGATGCTGTGGTTCGCCCGGGTGCGTACCAGGGTTGCCCGGGATGCGGGCGGTAGCGTCATCGAGGCAGCAACCGTCGCGGTCGCCGAACCGGAGGCCCCGGTCGCGGCGACCGCGCTCCCTGCCGGGCCGCCGGACGGCGCGGGCGGGTGGGTGGGCGCGGTGAGGTGCATCGCGGCGGCAAGCGCTTGCTGCACCGGATCGTTCGCGGCGCGCGAGGCCGACGCCGACGATCCGGTTGTCGGATGCGGCTTGCCGTGTGCGGTGGCGGGCTTGGCGGGATCTTTCGGTTGTGCGGTCGATGCCGTTGTCGACGCGGCAGTCGCCGAAGCGGCCGAACCCGATCCTGGGGGTTCCGGGTTGCCCGATGGGCGGCTTCCGCCGCCGGGGCTGGTCGGCCCGCCCGGTTGGGAGGGGTCGTTCGGGGGAGCCGGCGGATCCCCGGATGCTTGCGCCGCGGCCTCGCCGCGACCTGCCGAGGACGACGACGTGCTTGCCGGCGGCGCCCCCGTTGGGCCAGGGGGCGGTTTCCCGGCCACCTGGGCCATGACGGATGCGAACGGGGGGGGCGATGCCCCGGGCGCGGCCCCCGTCGGTGCGGCGGAGGAGGGCTGGCCGGAGTCGATCGGTGGCGACGTCGGGGCGGGATCGCTGGCGGCGAGGAGCGCAAACGGGATCATGGTTCTCCGATCGCAGATGCGGGGTATCCCCCGGGAGTGGCAAGACGGCGCTCGAACGCGCGCTGGGCCAGTTCGTCCATGTGGTTTTGTTCGCGGCGGGCGTCGCGCAGCCGCTCCGCCTCCGCACGCCGTGTCATCAGCGTTTCGAGACTGCCCAGTTTCCGCTCGCAGTGCACGACGTCCTCGGACGCATGCCGGACGGCGTGCTCGCGAGCCTCGAGTTCCTGCTCCTGGGATGCCACGGCGAGTTGCAACCGGCCAAGAAACGCCCGTTGATTGCGTTCCGCGCTCGGGTCCCGCGCCTCGCCGGCGCGGGGAAGCGCGCGGCCGTCATACTCGGCTGCGTAGCGGCGCAGCATTTCGCCGTGTGCGCGTGCTTGCTCGAGGGTTCGCAACAGGTTGGCATGTCGTGCCTGTGCGGCCTGGAGACGTTTTCGGGCCAGTTCGAGAAGGACGGTGGCGGTGGCTGGATTCATGACGAGAAGCTCGGGATTCCTTGGACGAGGCTTGCCAGTGCGGTTTGCGCATGGACGAGGGGTGCGCGCTCTTCCATCGCTTGACGAAGAAAGCCTTCCATCTGCGGGTGGGCTTCGATCGCCGCATCGAGTGCCGGGTCTGCGCCCGGCACATAGGCGCCGACGGCCAACAGATCGCGGTTGCGCTGATATCGGGAGTAGGCGTTGCGGAATCGCCGCGCCGCGTCGATCTGCTGCGGGGTACAGACGGAGGTCATGACGCGGGACACCGAGGCTTCAATGTCGATTGCGGGGAAGTGCCCGGATTCGGCCAGTTTGCGCGATAGCACGATGTGGCCGTCGAGAATGGCCCGCGCGGAGTCGGCAATCGGGTCCTGCAGGTCGTCGCCCTCGGTGAGCACGGTATAGAACCCGGTAATCGATCCTTCCCCGGGGCCGGCATTGCCGGCCCGCTCGACCAGCTGTGGCAGCCTGGCGAATACCGACGGAGGGTAGCCCTTGGTCGCGGGCGGCTCGCCGATGGCCAGTGCGATCTCCCGGGCGGCCATTGCATAGCGGGTGAGCGAGTCCATGAGCAGCAGGACGTTGCGCCCATGGTCACGGAAATATTCGGCGATCGCCGTGGCGTAGGAGGCACCCTGCATCCGCACCAGCGGTGTGGTGTCGGCGGGTGCCACCACCACCACGGCCCGTGCCAATCCCTCCGGACCCAGGATTTCGTCGATGAATTCCTTGACTTCTCGACCTCGTTCGCCGATCAGCCCGACCACGATCACGTCGGCGGCGGTATACCGCGCCATCATGCCCAGCAGAACGCTTTTCCCGACCCCCGAACCGGCGAAAAGGCCGATCCGTTGCCCCCGGCCTACCGTCAGCAGCGCATTGATCGCCCGCACCCCGACGTCGAGCGGCGTCCGGACCGGATCGCGGCGCATGGCGTTGATCGGGCGGCTCAGCAAGGTGCGCGACTCGATGTCGGCACCGGGGCGGGGCGCCAGGGGACCGTCGGTGTCGAGCGGTACGCCGTTCGGGTCGAGCACCCGGCCTAGCAAGGCGGCTCCCATCGGCAGCCGGCGGGTGCGGTCCTCCGCGCGGCGCCAAGGATGATTGCGTTGACCGAATCGTGGCCGCAGCGCTTCCGGGTCCTGCGCGATCACCATCGCGCCGGGGCGGATGCCCTGCGGCTCGACGGTCGGCATCAGGAACAGGCGTTCGCCCGCGAATCCGACGACCTCGGCATCGAGTTGGGCACCGTCATCCTGGACGATCACGGCCCGTGCCCCAACGGGCAGTTTGAGTCCGATCGCCTCCAGCACCAGTCCCGCGGAGCGGGTCAGCCGCCCGCGCTGCGCCAGAGGTTCCGCATGGTGCGCAATGCCGCGGCACTCTTCGAGAAACCGTACCAGACTGCGCGACGGTTCGGCGATCGCGTTCACGGCGTCTCCTTGGCCTCGTGCAGGTCCGGCGGCCCATCACAGGTCGGTTCGCAGCCAAGGACTTCCAGCGTGCGCCGCCAGCGCGTCGCAATGGTCGCGTCGATTTCCAGTTGCGACGTATCCACGCGGCAGCCCCCTGGTTCGATGGTCGGATCTTCAACGAAACGGCAGCCACGGAGATGGCCGTCCTCCGCCAGCGCATCACGCACGAAAATGAAGTCCGCCGACGACAGGCGCACGGTCGGGTGGCCGTGCGACTCGGTCACCAGCGCGAGCGCCTCGCGCACCACCGGGAGGATCGCGTCGCGCTGGGTGCGGACCTCGCGGCGCAGCACCTGGGCTGCGATCTCGATGGCCAGGTCGAGCAGCGCGTCGGCACCCTGCGCGGTCAATTCCTCGAATCGCGCCTGCATTCGTGCCAGGATGAATTCCAGCCGCTGCAGGTCGGCGGCCCGCGCCTGCTGGGCGGCGCGCCGGACTTCCGCGGCGGCGTCGGCGTAGCCTTGGGCGCGCCCTTCCTCGTAGCCGCTTTGCCGTTCCTGCGCGGCGTGCAGGCCGTCGCGCGGCGTGAGCCGCTTCGCGGTCGCGAGGGTGGCGCCATTGGCAAGCGGATGTAGTTCCCACGACGTCGTGCGTTGGGATGGCGCGGGCGGCCGGAGGTGGCGATTCGTGCTGGGCATGGTTGTCGACTCGGTCAGACGAATCCGTCGTCACCACTGCCTGATCCAATCTGGATCTGGCCTTCGTCCGCGAGACGGCGCACCGCCTTGAGGATCTCGCGTTGTTCGCGCTCGACCTCGGAAAGGCGGACCGGTCCCTTCGACTCGAGGTCTTCGCGCAGCGTTTCCGCCGCACGCGAGGACATATTCTTGAAGATCTTTTCCCGCAGCGACTGATCTGCGCCCTTGAGCGCAACGATCAGCGAATCGGACTGGATTTCGCGCAGCATCGTCTGGATTCCCCGGTCGTCGAGGTCGATGAGGTTGTCGAAGGTGAACATCTGGTCGAGGATCTTCTGCGCCAGATCACCATCGTGCTCGCGGATCGATTCGACGACGCTCGATTCGATCGCCCCCCCGAGGAAATTGAGCATTTCCGCGGCGGTCTTGGCGCCCCCCAGCGTCGTCTTTTTGACTTTGTCGCCGGCAGCAAGAACGCGCGAAAGTACCTGATTGAGCTCGTCCAGCGCTTGGGGCTGAATGCCATCGAGCGTTGCCACCCGCAGGATGACATCGTTGCGCATGCGCTCCGGGAAATGCTTCAGCGATTCGGCGGCGTGATCGCGGTCCAGGTGGACGAGGATCGAGGCGACGATCTGCGGGTGCTCGTTCTTGAGCAGTTCGGCCACCGCCGCAGGGTCCATCCACTTCAGAGACTCGATGCCCGAAACGTCCCGCCCCTGCAGGATGCGATCGATGAGCAGGTTCGCCTTGTCGTCGCCCAGGGCTTTGCGCAGTACCTGGGAGATGTATTCGTCGGAATCCTTGACCAGCGAGTACTGTTCGCCGCGGGTCTCATGGAACGCCTTGACCGTATTGTCGATCTTGTCGCGCGACACCGAGCGCAGCTTGGCCATCGTTTCGCCGAGCTTCTGCACCTCTTTCGGGCTGAGGTACTTGAATACCTCCGCCGCGCCCTCCTCCCCGACCGACATCATCAGGATGGCGGCGCGTTCGAGTCCTTCTTCCACGCTTGCGGTGCTCATGCCTGCGCTCGGTTCGCGTTACTTGTTGTTGTCGCCGACCCAGCTCTTGACCACGTTGGCGACCGCCGCGGGATCACTTTTGGCGATCTGGCGCAGTCCTTCCAGGGTGGATGCGGTGTGGGATCCGGGCGCCGCGAGCGCAGCCGGTTCGGCCGCCATGGCGGAAGCGGCCTCGAGTGCCGCCGGCGCCGGGGTGGGCGTCTCCGCGACCATCTTGAGGGCGGGGCGCAAGACCCCGAACACGACGATGCCGGTCAGCGCGAGGAAGAGCAGTGCCTTCCCGCCTTCCTTGATGATGTTGAGCACGTCGGGCCGCTGCAGCATCGACGGCGGTGCAATCGGTTCCATCTCCGGCTGCTGGAACGCGACGTTGACGACGTTGAGCTTGTCGCCGCGCTGCGGGTTGTAGCCCATCGCCTGTTCCGCCAGGGCCTGGAACTTCTGCATGTCGGCGGCGCTCCAGGGTACGGTGATGGTGCGTAGGGACTGGTTGGCCGGAGCGGCCTTTCCCTTTCCTTTCCCGTCGTCTTTGGCGGATGGGGACAGCGAGTCGGGCGCCATATGGTCGTTGACGACGACTGCGGCGGTGAGGCGCAGGATGCGGCCGACCGCGTCATGGACATGGCGGACGTCGCGGTCGACTTCGTAGTTCGTCGTCTGTTGCTTGTGGACGCTCGGCTGCGGGGCGGCCGGGTTCGCGGCCGCTCCCGCCGCCGGGGCACCGGGGCCGCCGGCCCCCGGGGGCTGCGCCGACGGCGGATTGTTGATCGGGGCCTGCGGCGGTGCGGGTGGCTGATTGGACAGCGCGCCGGGAATTCCTTGTGGCGTGTCGGGGCCGGGATCGGCGCTGCTCTCCGTCGTCTGGGAACGGATCGTCGCTTTGGATGGGTTGCCGTTCGGGGCATAGGTCTCATCCATTGTCTCGACGTTGGAGAAATCCACGTCGGCGGTGACCTGCGCGCGTACGTTGCCGGGACCGACGATCGGCTCCAGGATGTCGAGGATGCGCTTGGAGAGCTCCGCTTCGATCTGG
>JAJYBQ010000081.1 GCA_021778935.1 Pseudomonadota bacterium
AGGCGGGCCCGCTCTTCGCCCATGCTCGCCTCGACGACGGCACGGCGCGAAACCACGACGTTGTTGCGCTTGCGATCGAGCTTGATGACCTTGAACTCGAGCGTCTTGCCCTCATACGGGGAGGTATCCTTCACCGGACGCGTGTCGACCAGCGAGCCGGGCAGGAATGCGCGGATGCCGTTGATCATGACGGTGAGGCCGCCCTTGACCTTGCCGCTGATCGTGCCGCTGACCAGGTCCCCGCTCTCCAGCGCCTTCTCCAGGAACAACCACGCCGCCAGTCGCTTGGCCTTGTCGCGCGACAGAATGGTGTCGCCGTAGCCGTTTTCAAGCGCCTCGATGGCGACGGAAACGAAATCGCCGGGCTTGGCATCGACCTCGCCCTGGTCGTTGCGGAACTCCTCGATCGGGATGTACGCCTCGGACTTCAGGCCGGCGTTGACGACGACGAAATTCAGATCGACGCGCAGGACCTCGGCCGTGACCACTTCCCCGGCGCGCATCTCATGGCGCGCAAGGCTTTCTTCGAACAGGGCGGCAAACGATTCCGGAGCGTGTTGGGGTGTACTGGTAGCGATGGACATGAAGACTCTCTGGCTCGCCAAGGCCTTGCGCCCAGGCGGAGTGAAAAACCGCGCGAGGAACGCCCCCGCGCACCCGTGTGCGGAGAATCCGGAATCAGCCCGCCCGGTACCAGCCGAGCACTTGCGCGACGACCGCATCGATCGTCATCGCGGTGCTGTCCAGAATCTTCGCTCCTTCCGCAGCAACGAGCGGAGCGTGGTTGCGCGTACGGTCGCGCGCATCACGCTCCTCCAGATCCCGCAGGAGGGATTCGATTGTACCGGGATAGCCCTTTTCGATCAACTGCTTATAGCGCCGCTCCGCACGCACCCGGACATCGGCGACCAGAAAGACCTTCAAGCATGCGTCGGGGAACACCACGGTCCCCATATCGCGCCCATCGGCCACCAGGCCCGGCGGACGGCGCTGCGCCCGCTGTAGCGCGAGCAGCGCCGTCCGCAGCTCGCCTGCGGTGGCGATCCGCGACGCCGCCCGCCCGACTTCCTCGCGGCGGATGGCCTCGGTGATGTCGCGCGCGCCCAGCCGGATCCGGCCGTCGGCGAAGCGCAGGCGCATCGCCGGATCGTCCGCGGCGGTGAGCGCATCCGCGGCCGCCGCGAGCGCCGGCCCGTCGTCGAGGCCGACGCCCTGCTCGAGCGCCAGCAGCCCGACGATGCGGTAGAGCGCGCCGCTGTCGAGGCAGGCGAACCCCAGTTCCTGCGCGACGCGCTGGGCGATCGTGCCCTTGCCGGAGGCGGTGGGGCCGTCGATGGCGATGACGGGGACACTTCGGGCCGCCACCCTCACCCCCGCCCTCTCCCGCGCACGCGGGAGAGGGGGTAGATCGGCTCCAGTGCCAATTCCTCGCCCCGCCTTCTCCTGCGCATGCGGGAGGGGAGGTATGTCGGCGCCCGGGCCCGGTCCCCGCCCCTCGGGCGGTGAAAATTGGGTGACCGAACCCGGCGCGGTTCGTGTCAACGCATCGAGCCGGTCGAAATAGTCCGGATAGGTCTTCGCCACACAGCCCGGATCGCGGATATGAACCGGCACGCCCGCCGCCGCCACCAGGGAAAAGCACATCGCCATGCGGTGATCGTCGTAGGTGTCGATCGCCGCCTCGTCCAATCGCTCCGGTGGCGTGACCGCGATCCAGTCGGCGCCGGAGTCCACGACCGCCCCCAGCTTCACCAGCTCGGTTGCCATCGCATGGATGCGGTCCGTCTCCTTGACGCGCCAGGAGCCGATGCCGCGCAGCCGCGTCGTGCCGCGCGCGAACAAGGCCAGCACCGCCGCGGTCATCGCCGCGTCCGGGATCTCGGAGCAATCCCGATCGATCGGCCGCAGCACGAACCGATCCTGCGCGTCAGGCGCGCCGGTTGCCGTTTCGATCCAGCCGTCGCCGATGGTCACCCGCGCCCCCATTTCCTCCAGGATGCGGGTGAACGCCACGTCGCCCTGCAGGCTGTCCCGACCGACGCCGCGCACCCGCACCGGACCGCCCGCGATCGCCCCCAGCGCGAGGAAGTACGAGGCGCCCGAAGCATCGCCCTCGACCGCGTACGGCCCCGCCGGCGCACGGTAGGCGTCGTCATGGATGAAGTACGAATTCGCCAGGGGCGAACCGCCGATCCGCGCCCCGAACTGCCGCATCATCGCCACCGTCATCGCGACGTAGGGCTGGGAGATCAGATCGCCGTCGATTTCGACGAGCAGGCTTCGCCATGCGGTGGCGCGCGCATAGAGCGGCGCCGCCAATAGCAAGCCGGTGACGAACTGGCTCGATACCGCCCCGCGTACGGAAACCGACGTGACTCGCTGCGGGTCCGGATCCATCGGCTTGATGAGCAAGGGCGGGTAGCCGGGCGTGCCCAGGTACCGCACCCGCGCCCCCATGCCGTTCACCGCCTCGACGAGGTCGCCGATCGGCCGCTCGCGCATGCGGGCGACCCCGTCGAGCCGGTAGCGTCCGCCGGAAAACGCCAGCACCGCCGCCAGGGGACGCATCGCCGTGCCCGCATTCCCCAGGAACAGGTCCGCCTCGCGCACCGGAAAGTCGCCGCCGCAGCCCCGTATGCGCACCCGGTCGCCATCGACTGCAACCGCCACGCCCAGCGTCCGCAACGCCGCGATCATGACCCGCGTGTCATCGGCGTCGAGCACGCCGGAAAGTTCGGTCGCACCCTGCGCCAGCGCCGCCAGCAGCAGCGCGCGATTGGAAATACTCTTCGAACCCGGAAGCCGGACCTCGCCCGCCGCACGGGCGATCGGTTCGACGGTCCGCACCGCCGTCGCATCACTCGTCATGCCCACCCTCGACTTCGTTCCGCCCGAAGGCGCCGAACCGCATGCCGCGCCGCACCCGGCTCGCTTCGTCGAACATCCGTTGCAAAGCCGCCGCGTCGGCGCGATCCAGGGCGGCTTGCAGCGCATCCAGTTCCGCCCGGTACGCCGCCAGTTCGCGCCCCAGCGCCTCCCGGTTGGCCAGCGCCACATCCCGCCACATCGTCGCATCGCTCGCGGCGATGCGGGTGAAATCGCGGAATCCCGCGCCGGCGAACTGCAGGCAGCGCGATCCGTCCGTTCCCCCTGCGACCGCGCGCATCAACGCGAACGCCGCCAGATGCGGCAAATGGCTCACCGCGGCAAAAATCCGGTCGTGCTCCCGCGCATCCATGCGTTCGACGATGGCGCCGCAGGCAGTCCATGCCGACTCGATCCGCCGCAGCGCATCGGCCGCAGTTTCCGCCGCTGGTGTGACGATCACCCATCGCCCGTCGAAAAGTTCCGAGGTCGCGTTCTCGATGCCGGGAGACTCGGCGCCGGCGATCGGATGCGCCGGCACGAAGCGTGCGAACTTCGCTCCGAGCGCCGCGCGGGCCGCATCGACGATTCCTTCCTTGGTACTGCCGACATCGGTCACGATGGCCCCGTCGCGCAAATACGGGGCAAGCGCGCCCAGCAGCGCCGGCATCGCCCCGACCGGCGTCGCGAGCAGCACGCAATCGGCACCCCCGACCGCCTCGGCGAGACTGCTCGCCGCGGTATCGATCATTCCCAGCGCGATCCCGCGCCGCACCGCGTCGGCATCGTGATCGAAGCCGGTTACGGCCGCGACCGCGCCGGCCCTGCGCCATGCCGCGGCGGCCGAGCCGCCCAGCAGTCCGCAGCCCAGCAATGCGAGCTTCATGCCGCGACGAGCGCCGCCAGCGCGGTCCGGAGCGCAGCAAGAAAGCGCGCATTCTCTTGCGGCAGTCCCACCGAAACCCGCAGGCAATCCGGCAGATCGTAGTTGGCCACCGGCCGCACGATCACGCCGGCGGCGAGCAACGCGCGGTAGACCTGCGCCGCCTTCGGCCCGACCCGCACCAGCAGGAAGTTGGCATGGCTCGGCACGAATTCGAGACCCATCTCGTGCAGGCCCGCGCCCAAGGCCGCCAACCCGGTGCGGTTGAGGTCATAGCTGCGCTGCAGGAAATCATCGTCCGCGATCGCCGAACAGGCTGCCGCCTGCGCCGGCGCGGAAACGTTGAACGGCATGCGCACGCGATTGAGCAGACCGGTCCATTCGGGTTGCGCCACGCCATAGCCCACCCGCAACCCCGCCAGGCCATAGGCCTTGGAGAAAGTGCGCGTGATGAGCAGGTTCGGGAAGCGGCGCACCCACTGCGTCGCATCGAACCGCAGGGACGGGGGCAGGTATTCGTTGTATGCCTCGTCGAGCACCACCCCGACGTGTCCCGGAACGCGTTCCAGGAACGACTCGACCTGCCCCGGATCGAGGAACGTGCCGGTCGGATTATTGGGATTGGCGACATACACCAGCGTCGTGTCGGTCCTGATCGCCGCCGCCATCGCCTCGAGGTCGTGGCCGTACTCGCGCGCCGGCACGACGATGCTGCGCGCGCCGCGCACCTGCGTCGCGAGCGGGTACACGGCGAAGGAATACTGCGAATACACGCAACTGCGGCCGGGTGCGAGCATTGCCGCCGCCGCCATCTCGAGCAGGTCGTTGCTACCGCTGCCGACGGTGATCCAGTCCGCGGGGACACCCAGCCGCTGCGCCAGCGCGTTGCGCAGCGCGAAGGCGTTGCCGTCGGGGTAGCGCGCGCCCTCGGCGAGGCTTTCGACCGCGGCCATCCGCGCGTCCGGCGGCATGCCAAGCGGGTTCTCGTTCGACGCGAGTTTGACGATGTCCTGCGGCCGCAGGCCGAATTCCCGGGCCAGTTCCTCGATCGGCTTTCCCGGCACATAGGGCGCGACCGCGCGCACGGATTCCAGCGCACCCAGCAAATTGGTCATCATTCGGCTCTCGGATACGAGCCCAGGCAGCGGAAAAACGCGCAGGTACGCCGCAGGTCGTCCAGCGCCCCCGCCACCGGGGCTTGGTTGGCATGTCCTTCGATATCCACGAAGAAGAGGTATTCCCAGGCGCCCGTGCGCGCGGGACGCGACTCGAGCCGCGTCATCGAGACGCCGTGGCGCGCCAGCGGCGACAGCATCTCGTGGACCGCGCCGGCGCGGTTGGTCACGGAAAGGATCAACGAAGTCTTGTACGGAATTTCCTCTGCGGCTGCTGCCGGCAGAGGAAGGCTGCCCGCCTGCCGCCCCAGCGCCACGAAGCGGGTGCGGTTGCCGGCCACGTCCTGAATGAATGCCGCCACCGTCTGCAAGCCATAGCGCGCAGCGGCCTGCTCACCGGCCACCGCCGCGGCGCCGGGATCTTCCGCAGCCCGCCGCGCCGCCTCGCCGTTGCTCGCCACCGGAATGCGTTCGATGCCCGGAACATGGCGATCAAGCCAGGCAAGGCATTGCGCCATCGCAATCGGAATTCCGTAGATCCGGCGAATCGTGGCGATCTCCGCCGTGCGCGCCAGCAGGTGCAACTGTACCGGCACGGACACTTCGGCGATGACGGAAAGCGGCGTGTTCACGAGCAGATCCAGCGATCGCGACACCCCGCCTTCGGTGGAGTTTTCCACCGGAACGACGGCATAGTCGGTTTCCCCCGACTCCGCCGCATGAAACTCCTCGTCGATCGACCCGCACGAGTGCCCCTGCACCGCGCTGCCGAACTGCTTGAGCATCGCCAGCTCGCAGAACGTCCCCTCGGGGCCGAGGAATGCGACCCGCAGCGGCCGCTGCAAGGCCCGGCCGGCCGACATGACCTCGCGGAAGATCGCCGTCACCGCCGCATCGGGCAGCGGTCCGCCCAGGGCGCGGTTGGCGCGCGCGACCCGCTGCAGAACCTGCGCCTCCCGATCCGGCTGGTAGATGGGAGCGCCAGTGCCGTTTTTCAGCCGGCCGACCTCGACGACGTGCCGCATCCGCTCGTTGAGCAGTTCGACGAGCCGCGCATCGGCCTCGTCGATCGCGTCGCGCAGCTCCCGCAGGCGCTGCGTCCGCAACTCGCCGGCGGCGTCGTCCTGCGCCGCGCCCGCCGAACCACCGTCCCCGCCGTCCCCCACGTCCGCCGCCATCCCGTCACTCCCCATTCGATTCCGCATCGGACTCGACCACCCGCTGCAACCCCGAAAGGGTCGTGCCCGAGTCGAGCGCGATCAGGGTCACGCCCTGGGTCGCGCGGCCCATGCTGCGGATCTCGGCAATCCGCGTCCGAATCAACACGCCGCCGGTGGTGATGAGCATGATCTCGTCCTGTTCGTGGACGAGCGTCGCGGCGACCACCCTGCCATTGCGCCCGGACGTCGCAATCGCGATCATCCCCTTGGTGCCGCGGCCGTGGCGTGTGTACTCGGCGATCGGCGTGCGCTTGCCGTAGCCGTTTTCCGTCGCCGTGAGCACGCTCTGCGCCTCGTCCTCGGCAACCAGCAGGGCGATGACCCGCTGCCCGTCCTCCAGTTGCATGCCCCGCACGCCGCGCGCCTGGCGCCCCATGGGGCGCACGTCGTTCTCGTCGAAGCGCACCGCCTTGCCGGCGTCGGAGAACAGCATCACGTCGTGGCGGCCGTCGGTGATCGCCGCGCCGATGAGGTAATCCCCTTCGTCGAGGTCGACGGCGATGATGCCCGCCTTGCGCGGGTTGGAGAACTCGTCGAGCGAAGTCTTTTTCACCGTCCCGAGGGCAGTGGCCATGAAGACGAAATGCTGGGCATCGAAGGACTTCACCGCCAGGATCACGGTGATCTTCTCGCCCTCAATGAGCGGGAACATATTGACGATCGGCTTGCCGCGCGAAGCGCGGGAGCCCTGCGGAACTTCCCAGACCTTGAGCCAATACAGGCGCCCGCGATCGGAGAAGCACAGGATCGTGTCGTGCGTGTTGGCGATGAAGAGCTGGTCGATCCAGTCGTCCTCCTTGGCCACGGTCGCCTGCTTGCCGCGTCCGCCCCGCTTCTGCGCGCGATAGTCGGCCAACGGCTGGCTTTTGATGTAGCCGGAATGCGAGAGCGTCACCACCATGTCCTGCGGCGCGATCAGGTCCTCGGTCGCGAGTTCCTCGGCGGTACGGACGATCTCCGATCGCCGCGCCGCGGCGGCGCCGGTGCCGTATTCGCTGCGGACCGCGATCAGTTCGTCATGAATGATTACCGTGATCCGCTCGGGCCGCGCCAGGATGTCGAGCAGGTCGCCGATCAGCGCCATGACCTCGCGGTATTCGCCCACGATCTTGTCCTGCTCGAGACCGGTCAGGCGCTGCAGGCGCATCTGCAGGATCTGCTCGGCCTGCTCCTCCGACAGCCGGTAGCGGCCGTCGGCCTGCAGGCCCAGTTCCGGCGCCAAGCTCTCGGGGCGATAGGCCGTCGCGCCCGCGGTCGAATCCCGCTGCGCGCGCTCGAGCATCTCGCGCACCAGCGGCGAATCCCAGGTGCGCGCCATCAGTTCGTTCTTGGCCACGGGCGGCGTCGGCGCCGCCTTGATGATCGCGATGAAGTCGTCGATGCTCGCGAGCGCAACGGCCAGGCCCTCGAGGATGTGGCCGCGGCGGCGCGCTTCGCGCAGTTCGAACACCGTGCGCCGCGTCACGACCTCGCGCCGGTGCGAAAGAAAGCACTCGAGCATCTGCTTGAGGTTGAGCAGCTTCGGCTGGCCGTCGACCAGCGCGACGAGATTCATGCCGAAGGTGTCCTGGAGCTGCGTGAGCTTGAACAGGTTGTTGAGCACCACCTCGGGAACTTCGCCACGCTTGAGCTCGATCACCGCCCGCATGCCCGACTTGTCCGATTCGTCCCGGATGTCGGAGATGCCCTCGATGCGCTTCTCGTTGACCATCTCGGCGATGCGTTCGAGCAGCGCGCGCTTGTTCACCTGGTAGGGCAGCTCATCGATGATGATGGCGCTGCGCGCCCCTTTGTCGATCTCCTCGAAATGCGTCTTGGCGCGCATCACCACGCGCCCGCGGCCGGTGCGGTAGCCCTCGCGCACGCCATCGAGGCCGTAGACGATTCCGGCGGTCGGGAAATCCGGCGCCGGGATCGCCTCGATCAGCGCTTCGATCCCGACGTCGGGATCGCGCAGCAGCAGCAGGCAGCCGTCGATCACCTCCGCCAGATTGTGCGGCGGGATGTTGGTCGCCATGCCCACGGCGATGCCGCCCGACCCATTGATGAGCAGGTTCGGGATCCGCGCAGGCAGGACGGTGGGCTCGCGCTCCTTGCCGTCGTAATTGGGGACGAAATCGACCGTCTCCTTGTCGATGTCGAGCAGCAGCTCGGAGGCGAGCTTGTCGAGCCGGCACTCGGTATACCGGTACGCGGCCGCGTTGTCGCCGTCGATCGAGCCGAAGTTGCCCTGGCCGTCGATGAGCGGGAACCGCAGGGAGAAACCCTGCGCCATCCGCACCAGGGCGTCGTAGGTCGCGGTATCGCCATGCGGGTGGTATTTTCCGAGCACCTCACCGACCACGCGGGCGCACTTGACATAGGCCCGGTTCCAGACGTTGTTGGCCTCGTGCATCGCAAACAGCACCCGCCGGTGCACGGGCTTCAGCCCATCGCGGACATCCGGCAGGGCACGCCCGATGATCACGCTCATCGCGTAGTCGAGATAGGAGCGGCGCATCTCCTCTTCGAGGGAGATCGGGAGCGTTTCCTTGGCGAAAGAGTCCATGGGCGGGTGGTTTCGGAGGCGGGTTGTACCGAGAAATGCGCAAGAAATGCGACCGGGGAAACAGGCGACCGGGAAAGCGCGACCGCACATTTTACCAGTGCATCGTTTCGATGCGCCGATTCCCGGCGCGCGGACGGACGTCCCGCCCGCGCGCTCGTCTGCGCCCGGTATTGCGCCGATCAGGCGCGCACCCGATGCCCGCCCGCAAACCGCCCCCCGCTCCGCATCCTCGCCACTCTTGCTACAGTCCTACCACCATGCAATCTGCCGACACCGTCCTCGAAGCCCGTTGGGTGGTCCCCGTGGTCCCGCGCGGTACGGTTCTGGAGCACCATGCGATCGCGATCGCCGACGACCGCATCGCCGCGGTCTGCCCGATCGCCGAGGCGCGCCACCGCTTTCCCGATGCCCCGCGCGTGGCGCTCGGCCGGTACCACGCAGTACTGCCGGGCCTGGTCAACGCCCATGCCCATGCCGCCATGTCCCTGCTGCGCGGCGCGGGGGACGACCTGCCGCTGCAACGCTGGCTGCAGGAGCGCATCTGGCCGCTGGAACGCAAC
>JAJYBQ010000082.1 GCA_021778935.1 Pseudomonadota bacterium
TGTGGCGCACGTGGCGCAGCAGCGATAGCGCGATCGCCGCCAGGATCCCGCTCTCCACGCCGCCGACCACGATCACCGTCGCGGTCGTCATCGCCAGTGCGAATTCGCCGGGGCTTTCGCGGCGGATTTCGTTCAATTCGCGGACGTTGATGAGGCTGACCGCGATCGTGAAAACGATCGATGCCAGCACGCATTGCGGCAGGTACTGCAGCCACCGACTCAGAAACAGCAGCACCGCGATGACGACGATCGCCAGGGTGATCTGGGCGATCTGGCTGCGCGCGCCCGCCTGATCGGCCATCGCAGTTTGCGTCGGGCTGCCGTTGACCACGAAGGCGCCGGTCATGGCTGCGGCCACGTTGGCCGCAGCAAGGCCGAGCAGATCTGCATCCTCGTCGATGGGGTCGCCATGGCGGTCGGCGAACGCGCGGCTGGTTGCAGCGCTCTGCGCGATCACCACAACGAAGCAGGATGCCGCCACCTCCAGGAGGTCCAGCGCCTGGGTCCATCCAACCGGGGGCAGGCGCAAATGCGGCAGGCCGACCCGCAAGGGGCCGATCACGGCGATGCCGTGGCGGGCGAAGTGCCAGATCACGCTGGCGCCGATGCTGGCGATCACCGCCGCCAGTGCGACCGGCCAGTGCGGCCGGAACCGCTTGAACAGCAGGATGGTCGTCACGACGATCGCCGACAGGGCGAACACCGGCCAGTGGATGGTCGACAGGTGGGTGGCGAGGTCGGCGGCTTGTTCGGTCGTGAGGCGCGACGAAAAGGGGATGGCCAGCATATCGCCCAGCATGGCGATGCCGACCTGGACGCCGACGCCCGAAAGGAAGCCCACCAGGACCGTGCGCGACAGGAAATCGGCAAGGAAGCCGAGACGGAAGATGCGCGCGATCAGCAGCATCATTGCGGTGAGCAGCGCAGTCATGCCTGCCAGCGCAACGTACTCGGGACTCGACGGATCGGCGAGTGCCGTGAGCCGGCCCGCAAAAATCGTGGCGGTTGCGGAGTCGGCGGCGACGACGAGAGTTGGCGAGGCGCCGAAGATCGCGAACGCTACTGCGGGGAAGAGGCCCGTGTAGAGTCCGGTCACCGGCGGCATGGCGGCGATGCGGGCATAGCCGAGGAGCTGCGGGATGTCCATCGAAGCGAGCACGACGCCGGCGGTGGCGTCGCGCAGCACTGCCGACCGATTCACCGACGGCAGGCCTTTGAACAACCGGATGGACAGGAGGTGCTTGCGCAGTCCCGACCCTAGGCGGGCCGCCGGCTTGCCCGGAGTGTGTGGTGTTTCCATGCGGGAGCGAGTCGTCGCGCCGAGGTTGCCCGAGGTTGCCTGAGGTTGCCAATGGGGTGCCCAATTGGCGTCGATCATACCGGTACGGAACCCCGCTTCGGCGGCGCAACCGCGCGGTCAGCCGGTCGACTCGGAACACGGTCTCGGTGTCGGCGATAATCGCGGCATGAAGCTCCGTTTTGTCAAAATGCAGGGGGCGGGAAACGATTTCGTCATGCTCGACGGGATCGGGCAGCCGCTTGAGCTCGACGCGCGCCGGATCCGCGCCCTCGCGGACCGCCGCTACGGCGTTGGCGCAGACCAAGTGCTGGTCGTCGAGCGCGCGCCGGTCTCCGGCCCGGGCGCCGAGGCGGACTTCCGCTATCGCATTTTCAACGCCGACGGCGGCGAGGTGGAGCAATGCGGTAACGGCGCACGCTGCTTCGTCAAGTTCGTGCGGCGGCTCGGCCTTACCGACAAGCGCCGGATCCGGGTGGTGACCGCGAGCGGCGTGATCGAGCCGTGCCTGGAGGAGGACGGCCAGGTTACCGTCGACATGGGACCCGCGGACTTTCGACCGGAGGCTAGCGGCTTCGACGTCTCGGGTCTCGTGCCTTTGCCGCGCGGCGGCGCGCAGGCATGGCCGCTCGATCTGGATCGGCGTTCGGTGCCGGTCTGCATCGTGTCGATGGGCAATCCCCACGCCGTGCAGTTCGTCGACGACGTCGACGCGGCGCCGGTGACGGCGGATGGCCCGCGGATCGAGCGGCACCCGCGGTTCGCCCGGGGGGTCAACGCCGGCTTTGCCCAGGTAGTCGATCGGTCGCATCTGCGGCTGCGGGTGTGGGAGCGTGGCGCGGGCGAGACCTTGGCCTGCGGTACCGGCGCCTGCGCCGCGGCGGTGGCGGGCATCCGGACGGGGTTGCTCGACGCCCCGGTCCAGGTTGCGGCGCGTGGGGGCACGCTGCGCATCGCTTGGGACGGAGACGGTACCTCGGTATGGATGACCGGTCCGGCGGAACCGGTGTTCGAAGGAGAAATGGATTTACCATGAGCGAACCGCAGTGGAATGAAAACGATGTCGCCCGCTATCTGCGGGAGACCCCGGGGTTCTTCGATCGCCATGCCGAACTGCTGGCGGAATTGAAGATCTCCGACCCTCAGCGGGGGGCCGCGGTATCGCTGATGGAGCGGCAGGCGCAGTTGCTGCGTGAACGCAATAAGGCGCTCGAAACCAAACTTGCGAACCTGATTCGCATCGGCCACGACAATGACCGGCTGCTGCGCAATCTGATCGACTGGACGCGCAACCTGGTCGCGCTCCGGAACCGGGAGACGATGGCGGGCGATGCCGCGCACGAGCTGGAACGCATTTTTTCCATCCCGATGGCGGCGATCCGGACCTGGTCGGTCGCCGACGCGGACGCCGCGATGGCAACCGCGGTGGAAGCCGCGCGTGGCCTGCATGCGCCACTGTGCGGCGCCGAGATCGATCTGCGACGGTTCGGCTGGCTGGACGAGCGGTGGGGCGAGGCCAAGAGTGCCGCACTCGTTCCGTTGCGTGTCGCCGATGGGGCCGACGCCTTCGGGCTGATCGTGCTCGGCTCGCCGGAGCCGGCACGCTTCGATGCGGCGATGGGCACCGCGGTGCTCGCACTCATCGGGGAACTGACCAGCGCCGCGCTGCGGCCGGACGCATGACCGCAGCGGGATCGGTTTTTCTCAAACCGGGCAAGGAGCGCTCGCTGTTGCGCCGGCACCCATGGGTATATGCCGGGGCGATTGCGCAGGTCCGTGGCTCGCCGGCCAGCGGCGACCTCGTCGCCATCCATGCCGCCGACCAGCGGTTTCTCGCCTGGGCGGCCTGGTCGCCGGAGTCGGCGATCCGCCTGCGTTGTTGGAGTTTTCGTGAGGCGGACGAGATCGGCGACGCCTGGATGGCCGCCCGGATCGGCGCAGCGGTGGCGCGCCGGCGCGACCTGCGCCAGGTTACCGATGCGGTGCGGCTGGTCTATGCGGAAGCGGATTTTCTCCCCGGGCTGGTTGTGGACCGGTATGGCGACCATCTGGTCGTGCAGATGCAGGCCCCGGGAATCGAGCGCTACCGTGAAGCCTTGCTCGATGCGATCTGTCGCGCCAGCGATTGCGACAACGTGTTCGATCGGTCCGATCGCGCCTTGCGTGCGCGCGAGGGCCTGCCCGCGACGAGCGGCGTGCTGCGCGGCGAAGCGCCGCCGGAGGTCATCGAAGTGCGGGAGCACGACGTCCGCTTCGGCGTCGAGGTGCGCCGAGGGCACAAGACCGGTTTCTACATTGACCAGCGGGACAACCGCCGACGGATCGCGGACTTGGTGCGCACATTTCGCGCACGGCACGGGCGGCCGCCGCGCGTGCTCAACTGCTTTTGTTACACGGGCGGGTTCAGTCTGGCTGCGGCCCTGGCCGGTGCGGAAACCGTGGTTTCCGTCGACTCGTCCGCAGATGCGTTGGCCCTGGCGCACGCGAACGCGGAGCGCAACGGTATCGCATCGACCCCGACCTCGGCTGCGCATTCGCGCGCGACCGACGGCGTGCAGTGGCGTTGCGCCGACGTGTTCGAGGAGTTGCGCGCCATGCGTGCCCGCGACGAGCGGTTCGACTTGATCGTGCTCGATCCGCCGAAGTTCGCGGCCAACCACCATCAGGTCGATCGCGCGGCCCGGGCCTACAAGGACATCAATTTCAACGGGCTGCGGTTGCTGGATCCGGGTGGCCACCTGCTGACGTTCTCGTGTTCCGGCGCGATCGATGCCGATCTGTTCCAGAAAATCGTTGCCGGCGCGGTGATCGATGCCGACGTCGAATGCGATTTGCGCGCGCGCCTCGCCGCCGGCTTGGATCATCCGATCCGGATGACGCACCCGGAGAGCGAGTACCTCAAGGGGCTGTGGTTGGAACGCGGCGATTGAACGGTCCGCCTGCTCAATGCGGCAGCATGTCCTCATTGCGGATGTACAACAGCAGCGCGTGCGTTTCGTATGACATCACCGCGAGAAAGGCGGCGAGGCCGAGATAGGCTAGGCCGTATCGCCACCGCGCACCGCCACGCACTTCATAGTAAGCGCGCACTTCCGGTGAGTTCGGGTCTTCCCGCCATGCTGCGTAGAGCTGCGGCGCAGCCAGCAGCGCAATGATGAGCAGCAAGGGGCTGGGGCGCAGCAGAAAGAGCCCCACCAGGACGGGGATTCCGAGCAGCCAGACCTTCGACCCCAGCACGGCGGTGATCCGCCCGCCGTCGAACGGCGGCACGGGAATCAGATTGAACAGATTCAGCATGAATCCGGCATAGGAGATTGCGATGAACAGGGCCGATTGCTCGTGGACGCCCATGTAAAACGTCACGACCGCGGCCAGGGTGCCGAGCAGCGGCCCTCCGAGACCCACATATGCCTCGGTTTCCGCGTCGTGCGGTAGATCCTTGAGCTGCACCCAGGCGCCGACGAACGGCACGAAGGTCGGTAGCCCGACATTGAGTCCTCGCCGCCGCGCCGCGACGTAGTGCCCCAGCTCATGGATGAGCAGCATGAACACGAACCCGACCCCATACGGCCAGCCATAGAGCCAGCCGTATACCGCCACGGACAGCAGCATCGTGCCAGCCATCAGGGCGATCTTGCCGAATTTGGCGCCGGTAAGAAGTAGCAGCAGAATTTTGAGCATGAATTTGGGGTAAATCCAGGCCGCGCCGGATTCGAAGGCACAATACATCTACTTGGGATACGGCCGATTATGGACTACACTTCGCGCCCGAATTTCTCTGCTTTGTAGAGAATGCGGCGCGGTGCACAACCCATCACGGGAGTGGTCGATGGCAGCGAAGCCCAAAACTCCGGCCCGCCCGGGGGGGAGAGCGAAGGCCGTATCCAGGACGTCGGGCGCCGTCGTGGCGAAGCCCGCCCGGAAGTCGGCTGCGAAGCCATCGGTGCATACCGTCGCGAAGAAGTCCGCGTCCGGCAAGGTGGTGGCCGGGGCGGGGAAAAAGGCGCCTGCTTCGCCCAAGACGGCCCGCGCGCCGACGGCGAAGAAGGTCGTTGCTCCCGCCGCCAAGCCGTTGAAACCCGGGCGTCCGGCGCGGGACGGCGTGGCGCGTACGGCTCCGGCGGGGAAGCCGCGGAGCGTCGTCGCCGCGCCGGTGGCTGGCATGGTCGAAAGCCTTGCGGTACCGGCGCATCCGATCCGGGCGCCGGTTGGCGGGCCGCCGCTGCCCACACCAAAATCATCAGCGCGCGTTGCGCTGGGGATTCGCCCCGAGGATCTTGCCTCGGCGCATGAATATCTGCTCGCCCGGTCGGCAAGCCGCAGCGAGGCACCCATCCTGGTAGGAGGAATGAAGTTGCTGACAGAGGAAGAATTGCTGGCGATGCCGGAATCGGATTACATGAACGACGCGCAACTCGCGTTCTTCCGCTACCGCCTGCAGCAGATGGAAAAAGAGTTGCTCGCCAACGCTGGCGAGACCACGGAACATCTGCGCGAGACGGTGATCGTGCCTGATCCGGCGGACCGCGCAACGATCGAGGAAGAGCACGCCTTGGAGCTGCGCACCCGGGACCGGGAACGCAAGCTCCTGAAGAAGGTGCAGGCGTCCCTTGCGCAGATCGATGCGGGGGAGTACGGATATTGCGAGGAAACCGGCGAACCGATCGGCATCCCGCGCCTGCTGGCGCGCCCGACTGCCACGCTCAGCCTGGAAGCGCAGCAGCGGCGCGAGCTGAAGCAGAAGCTGTTCGGGGATTGACCACCCGCTCCTGCGGGGGCGCCCCCTCCCGCACGCGGGAGAGGGCGTACCCCTGCTGCGGCGCAGCGCAGGCTAATGCGTCGCGTTGGCGATCACCGGTGGCGCCTTTGCGACATCGACCGGCCGGTTCTGCAGGAGATTGAGCGCCTGCTGGAGTTGGAAGTCGGTCTTCGAGCCGAACTCATAACGATGCAGGTTCGCCGGCGCCAGTTCCGTTTCCGCTTTCGGCAACGGTTGCGGCAATTTTTTTCCGCTGATCGGGTTCGCCAGGTGATTGGTCAGGTCGGATTCGTGGATGGTCAAACCCGCGAAATTGCCCTTGGACGTGTCGTCCACAATGTAGTCCGGCGTGATGCCGCGTACCTGGATCGAGCGGCCGCTCGGCGTGAAGTAGCGCGCCGTCGTGAGTTTGAGTGCCACCGGGTTGCTGCCGCCACGCAGCTGGATCACGCTTTGCACCGAGCCCTTGCCGAAGGTCTGGTTGCCCAGGATCTTCGCCCGCTTATGGTCCTGCAGCGCGCCCGACACGATCTCGGAGGCCGACGCGCTGGCGCCATTGACCAGCACCACGAGCGGGACGTCCTTCACCGCCTTCGGCAGTCCGATCAGCGGATCGCGGCTTTGGTCGCGGAGGTAATCGGAGGGCGATGCCACGAAGCGGCGATCCGAGTCCGCCGTTCGGCCTTTGGTCGTGACCACCGTTGAGCCTGGGGGCAGGAAAATCGCTGCGACGCCGATCGCTCCGTTCAGTACCCCGCCAGGGTCGTTGCGCAGGTCGAGAATCAGACCTTTGAGCGGTCCCTTTTTGTAGAACGATTCAATTTTTCGGGCCAAGTCCCCGGTCGTGTTGTCCTGGAACTCGCTGATGCGCACGTATCCATAGTCCGGCTCGATCATGTGGCCGGTTACGGATTGCACATGAATGACGTCGCGGACGATCCGGATCACCAGCGGATTCTTCGCTCCCTTGCGGACGATCGTCAGCGTGATCGGCGTGTGCGGCTTGCCGCGCATCAGCTTGACGCCATCGCTGAGCGACATGCCGCGCGTGAATCGGCCATCGATCCGGATGATGTAATCGCCGGCGCGTACGCCGGCGCGTGCCGCCGGTGTGCCGTCGATCGGCGTGATGACCTTGAGCGCGCCGGCCTCCTCGGAGACTTCGATGCCGAGGCCGCCGAACTGGCCCTGCGTCCCGACCTCGAGTTCGCGGTATGCGTCGGCGTCGAGAAATTCCGAATGCGGATCAAGGCCCGACACCATGCCCGAAATCGCGTTGTCGATGAGTTTTCCGTCGGAGACGGGGTCGACGTAGTCCGCCTTGATCGCGCCGAACACATCGGTGAATTCGCGGATCTGGTCCACCGGGATCGGATGCGCTCCATCGCGGAACGCATAGGCCGTAACCCCATAGCTGATCGAGAGCCCAGCGATCATGCCGACTCCGACCAATCCCCAACTACGCAAGCGATTGCTCATTCGATCTCCACGGAAGGCCACATCCGGACCCCGCACAGGCTCCGTCACCGGGCGTGCGCCCACTTCAACGGATCGAACGGGCGGCCCCGGTAGCGCATCTCGAAGTATAGGCCGGATTGCCGGCTTTCCCCGGTGTCGCCGACCAGCGCGACGACTTCGTCAGACCGCACTTCGGCGCCCAGGTTCCGCAATAAGGATTCGTTGTCGGCGTAAACGGAGAGAAAGCCGTTGCCGTGATCCAGGATCAGCAGATTGCCGAAGCCGCGCAGCCAGTCGGCATATACCACGCGGCCTGCGGCAATGGCGTGGACCTCGGCACCCGCCGGTGCGTGGATGAAAATGCCCTTCCAGACCGGGGCGCCGGCCTGCGGGTGTCCGGCATCGTCGAGGCGCGGCGCGCCAAAGCGGGATGCGATTGCGCCGGCCACGGGGAGCAGGAGCCGTCCGCGCAAGCGCGAAAACGCGGCGCCCCGCGGTGGCTCGAAGTGCTCCAGGGCGGTGAGATTTTCGACCGGCCGGCCGCCATGCGGGCCGACCCGCGCGGACCGGCGGTGGCGGCCGGCCAGGAGGCGGCCGAGCCGGTCGATCAAATGAGCGAGGCGGGCGTCGTCGCGTTCCAGGCTTGCCACCGAGCGGCGTTGCATCGAGATCCGCTTCGCGAGCTTGGCCAGCACCGCGCGGCGGGTCTTCTCCTCTTGAAGCAGGCGGGCCCGGCTGACGCGCTCGTCGGCGGCAATCTGCTGCAATTCCGCGCTACGGGTCCGCGACTCCGCCTCCAGGTCGGCGAGATCGGAGCGGCGGCTGCGCAGATCACGGATCCGCTGAACCTGCCGGAGAATCAGTGCATCCAGGTAGGCGCGGTCGCTCATGTCGATCCAGCTTTGCGCCGGGTCGATCGCAAGCTCCAGGGCCGGCAGCTGTGACAGCGCAAATGCCTCCCGTGCGCTGACCGCCAAGCCGGCCTCGTGCGTGCTTTGTGCGGCCGCAAGCACCGCCTCCCGTTGCCGGAGGTCGGCGATCTTGCGTTCCGTAGCTTTCCGTTGTGTTGCCAATCGGTGAAGGTGCCGGTTGGTCTTGGAGATGGCACGCTCGGCGGCAGCCAGGGCGCCCAAGGCCTCGGCATGCGCCGCTTCGGATTTCGCCAGCGAGCGCTTGAGCCGCAGCAGGCGGGTTTTGATGCCGCGTTCCTGCGCCCGCAGCACGCGCTGCTGGTGTGTCGGGCTCGTGTGCGTGCGCGCCGGTGCCGGCACGCACGCACCGGCCGCACTCAGCGCAACAAGAACCAGGGCGATGCGTCGAAGGCTGGGGTTCAAGGTGAGGAAGCCGATGCGATTCCCCCGCCGCATGCGGGCGCTCAGGGCTTGGCGGCCGCCTTCCCTTGCGCCGCGACGGCGGCGGCCGCGCGCGCAACCTGCTCCGGATCGCCGAGGTAATAGTGGCGCAGCGGCCGCATGGCCTCGTCGAACTCGTACACCAGCGGCTGCCCGGTCGGGATATTGAGGTCGATGATGTCTTCGTCCGAAATGCCGTCGATGTGCTTGATGAGCGCGCGCAGCGAGTTGCCGTGCGCGACGACGAGGGCCTTGCGCCCGCGCTGCACCGCC
>JAJYBQ010000083.1 GCA_021778935.1 Pseudomonadota bacterium
GGCCTGTTGATTCCGGGCATTCTGCTGCTCGAGATTCCGCTGGCCCTGACCGGCGGCACGGTCGCGTTGGTATGGAGCGGCGTGGGACTGAACGCCGCCGGCATGGTCGGCTTTCTGACCTTGGTCGGCATCGGGCTGCGCCACAGCATCGTGCTGCTCGATCGGGTCCGCGGCAACGAGAACGCCGGCATGCCGGTCGAGGAGGCGGTTCGGGAGGCCATCCGGGTGCGGTTTCGTCCGATCCTGCTGACTGCCGCGACCGCAGCACTGGGAATGCTCCCGACCGCACTGGGCCTGGGGGCCGGTGCGGCCCCCGAGCAGGGTCTGGCGGTGGTGATCCTCGGCGGCTTGGCTTGGAGCGCCCTGCGCAGCACCAACCTGATCCCGGCGCTGTACCTCCACTGGCGCCGAAAGCAGCTTGCGCAGCAGGGGAATCGGGGCGAAGCGGCGTAACGAAGAGAAGCCGATCGCAACCGGCCGAGTTCCGGTGCGCGGCGCTATTGGGCTGTACGCGTCGCGATCGCCGCGCGGCGCGCCTCGGCGACCGCGCGCGCGATCGCGGCCGCATCCGGGCCGGCCTTCGCGGCGATCGCGCCGGCATCGACCGCAGCGGCGGCGCTCGCAACCGCCCGCCAGCGGGGCGCGTCGATCGGTTCCAGGGCGCCCACCGCGGCGAGCAGAAGTTCGAATCGCGCCGGACGCCGCAAGGCATCCGCGCGCTCCAGGACCGAGAGGGCTCTCGCCGCAGCAGCCTCGCGGCGTGCGGCGTCGCTTCGGCCACCCTTCCCGCCGCCCTGTTCGCCGCCGTTTTGCCCGCTTTTTTCCCCGCCTTTTTCCCCATACGCCGGCGCGGCGCGCAACGCCGCGCGCAGGTCGAATTGCAGGCGCGCAAGCCGCATCGACTCCGCGTCCGCGCGCAGGCGTTCCAGCCAGGATCGCAGTGCCTCGCCGGAGCGCGCGCAGGACGCCAGCACGGCGAACCGCAGCGCGAGCGGCGCCGCCTGGGCGCCCCCGCTCGCGCTGCGGTCGAGGGCCGCGAGCGCTTCTGCGGAAATCGCCAACTCGGGTGCGATGCGCGCCAACAGGCCCGTGTCCGCAAGCACTTCGATCATGCGCGCGGGGCGGTCTTCCATCAGCCCGCGCGCGATCTCCTGCCATACGCGCTCCGGCACGAGGGCGTCGGCCTCGCCGCCCGCGACCATGCCGCGCGCCAGGGCCATCGTCTCCGGCGCGATGGCGAAGTCCGCAAACCGCGCGGCAAACCGCGCCAGGCGCAAGATGCGCACCGGATCTTCCGAAAACGCCGGGCCGATATGGCGCAGGATGCGCGCGCGCAGGTCCGCCTGGCCGCCGTAGGGATCGATCAGCCGGCCGGCTTCGTCGAGCGCCATCGCGTTGATGGTGAGGTCGCGGCGCGCGAGATCCTGTTCGAGCGTGACTTCGGGCGACGCATGCACCACGAAGCCGCGATAACCGGGGGCGGTTTTCCGCTCCGTGCGCGCCAGTGCGTATTCCTCCCGGGTCTGCGGATGCAGGAACACGGGGAAGTCGCGGCCGACGGGCTGGTAGCCCTGCGCGACCATCTCCTCCGGCGTCGCTCCCACCACCACCCAGTCGCGATCGCCGGGGCGCACCGGGTATCCCGCCTGCGCAAGGAGCCGGTCCCGCACCCAGCCGCCGACGGCGTATGCCCTCACGACCGCAGCCCCCGCAGATTCCGGGCGGAACCCGACGCCCTCGCGCGCGCGCGCAGGGTTCTCATGCGGCCGGCCCACACCGCGGCAATGCCGGCGGACAGCAAGACACCGAACCCGGCTGCGATCGCCGACACCGGCGCGCCGGCGCGGACGATGAGGGTGTAGCCGCCCACCATCCCCAGCATGACGACGTTTTCCGCGAGGTTCTGAATGGCGACGGCGTGGCCGGAGCCTACGCTCTCGTGCCCGGCCTCCTGGAGGAGGGCGTTGAGCGGCACCACGAAAAATCCGCCGCCGGCGCCGACGAAGGCCATGACCGCGAACGCGAGCGCCACGCTGTGCGTTGCCGCCAGCAGGCACACCGCCGCGCCGATCGCGACGCCGGCGGGCATGGCCCGTTCGGGTCGTTGCAGGGTGACGAATTTCGCGGCCAGCGCGGCACCGATCACGATCCCGGCGGCAACCGCGGCATTCAAGTAGGCCGGCATGCGGTTGTCGGTGATTCCCAGCGCAACCGGAACCCAAGCGACGAGGAGAAGCCGCAGGGTTGCGCCGGCCCCCCAGAAGAGGCTGGTTCCGGCCACCGAAAACCGCGCATCGCTGCCGGCGAAGAGTCTGCGGACCGCGCGCAGGAAATCGCGCAGCATCCCCCACAGGGAAGTCCCTTCGAACCCGTGCGCCGGCGCAAGGCGCGGAATCGCCAGGTTGACGAGCAGCGCCACGCCGTACGCCGCCGCCACGGCCCACAGTGCGCCGGCCACGTTCCAGTCGGCCAGAACGCCGCCCGCGACCGCGCCGATGAGGATCGCGGCGATCGTCGATCCCTCCATCCAGCCGTTGGCGGCGACGAGATCCTCGGCCGGGGCCAGCTCGGACAGGATGCCGTACTTCGCCGGGGAATATGCCGCCGCGCCGACCCCCACGATCCCGTAGGCGACGAATGCATCCGCGCCCAGCGCCATGCCGACCGCGCCCAGGAGCTTCAAGCCGTTCGCCAGCAGCATCACCCGCCCCTTGGGAATCGCATCCGCCAGCGGGCCGGCGAACGGCGCCAGCACGATGTAGGCGACGATGAACGCCTCCTGCAATGCGGGCGCCGTCCACGCCGGGTAACGCTCGGTCTTGAGCAGCGCCAGCGCGGCGAACAGCAGCGCGTTGTCGGCCAGCGCGGAAAGAAACTGGGCGATCAGTACCGGGGGCATGCCGCGGGACGAAACCGTGCGGAAAATGGGAGCGCCCATTTTCCGCACGGTCAGCCGTGTCCCGCCTGCGCGCGAAATCCGTCCATCCGCGTCCGCGGGTGCAGGCCGGCAAGATACAGCGCCGCCTCCGGCTCCATCGGAGCAGGCCGAATCCCCAGTTCCGGCGCCGGGCGATAAGGCTGGACGCTTGCCACGTTGTCGACACTCAGGCTGTCGAGGTTGTCGCGGGTAAGGGGCGGCTCCCCCGGCAGGAGCGCGAGCGTATCCGCCAACAGGTATGCAAGGCAGTCGGGCAAGCCGATCACCGGCCGGGGATGGCCGGACACCCGCGCGGCAAACTGCACGAGCCGCCGCAGCGGGTACACGGCAGGCCCGCACAATTCGTAGGTCTTACCGAAGGTCGCGGGCGCGTCGAGCGCATTCCCGATCGCCGCCGCGACATCCTCGACCCAGACGGGCTGCAGCCTCGCCGCCGGCTTGCCGAGCAGCAGGACCGGCAAGCCGGCGGCGAGGCTGGCAAATCGATTCAGGAACCGATCGCCATCGCCGAACACGACCGAAGGCCGGAAGATCGTCGTGGCGGCAGGGCCGGCATTGCGCACGATGTCTTCCCCGTCCCCCTTGCTCCGGAGGTAGGCGGAAGGTCCGTTGCGATCGGCACCCAGGGCGCTGACATGGAGCAGCCGCCCGATCCCGCGTGTCTTGCACGCCGCGGCAAGGCGGCGCGGCAGTTCAACATGCACGGCGCAGAACCAGCGTCCGTACGGATGCTGCGTACCCGGATCGTGGAGGATGCCGACGAGATTGATGACGGCATCGCAGCCCGCAAGCAGGCGATCGAGCGCCACCGGATCGTGGATGTCGGCCTCGACGATCTCGACGGTCGGCAATACGGCGAGTACGCGCGCCTGCGTCAGCCGCCGCGTTGCGACGCGCACCCGGCGCCCCTGCGCCGCAAGGCGTTCGACGACGGAACGACCGAGAAAACCGGTTCCTCCGAGTACGAGGATATTCTGGTAGCACATCACGCACGTCTACAAGGGAAACGACTACGGATTGTAAAGGCTGCGCCCCGCCCCGCGGCGGGAAGTGTCGAGGGCGGAAGGCGACGGGACTGCGCCGCCGTCAGGGCAGGTCCGCGGCGGGGACGGGCGTCGGCGTCACCGTTGCCAGCAGCGCCTTGAGCGCAACCGGCCGGCGACCGAGCAAGGATTCGTAGACGGTCGTGTTGAACAGCACCTTCTGCACGTAGCTGCGCGTCTCCTCCACCGGGATCGCTTCGGCGAACAGGGCCCCGGATACGGAATGGGTCAGGGACGCCCGCCAGCGTCGCACCGCGTGCGGACCGGCGTTGTAGGCCGCCGACGCCAACAAGGGCATGCCCCCCTGATCGTCGTAGACGAGTTTGAGATATTCGGTTCCCAGCTTGAGATTGGTCTCGACGTCCGCGACGTGATCAAGGCGGAATGCCGTCAGGCCGATCCGGTGCGCGACGTAGCGCGCCGTCGACGGCATCAGCTGCATCAGGCCGATCGCTCCGGTTCGCGAATACACCCGCTGTATGAAGCGCGATTCCTGGCGAATCAGCCCATAGACCCAGGCCGGATCCAGATCACGCGACGATGCGTCCTGGGTCAGCAGGCTCTGATATGGCATCGGAAACTGCTGCGCGAGATCGATCCCGTTGCGAATCCGCTCCGAGGACGCGATCATGCGGTCGAGCAGCCCCCAACGCCGCCCCAGTTCCGCCGCCGCACGCAGAGTCTTGTCGTCCATGCCGTGCAGCGCCCAGCTCCACTCGGCATTGCCGAACCAGCGCAGATCCATTTCGTAGAGCTTGCGCGCACGGAGAAACCCCGGGCGTTTCGCCAGCGCGTCGACGAGTCGCGGATCGGGTGCCGGCTGCCGGGAAAATGTTTTCGGCGGCAGACCCAGATCCTCCGCGGCAAGCACACCGTAGTAGTCGAAACGGCCGGCAACCCGGCGCAACGCGGCACGCCCTTCCCGCCCCTGGCCCAGGGCGATCTGCGCCCGGGCATCCCAATACACCCAGTTCGGCTGCCCTCGCAGTCGGACCGGCAGCGCGGCGATCGCTCGCCGCAGCGCGAGCGAGGTCGACCGGATGCGCGTCGCGTCCGGATGCGACGCGGGCAACGATGGGTCGTCGACGTTGCGGCCATGCGGGTTGAAACCCGCGCTGGCGCCTTGCCAGAGGGCAGCACGCGCCCGCGCCGTCAACACCGCATCGGCCTCCGCCGCGTCCGGCCCCATACCAAGGCGCGCGCCGCCGCGCGCGAACCAGCGCGATGTCTGCGGCATCCACCGGTATTCCGCCAGGGTCGCGATCCGGCCCCAGACGGCTGCCTTTTCGTCGGCGGTGAATCGCCGCTCCACACGGGCCGCGTACCATGCCGCCCGGTCCGGTGCCGCCCGTGCCAGCGCGACCAGCGCAAGCATCAGCATAGGATGGGGAACGCGGTCGAGATGGGCGCGGTGGCGACCGAACCAGATCCCGGGGCCGCTCAGGATGCGGCGGATCGCGCGGGCCTGCCATCGCGGCAGGCGCGCGTCGGCCACCCGGACCGCGGGCGTGAACTGCCGGCTTTCCTCGAGCGCCACCAGGCGCGGCCAGACGGACATCGCGCCATCGTCGAGGAGGCGGTCGGCCAGCGCCGAACAAGCCTCGCCGCCGGGATTGGTCACGTTCGCCAGCACACGCCGTGCCGCCAGGACAATCTTGCCGCGACGCGCCGGCGCCGTCTGGTCGTAGTTCGCCAACCAGGAGGCGCAGACGAGCTGCGGATCGGCGATCACGCCGCCGAGCGTGGGGCGCAGTTTCTCGAACGCGGCGAAGTCACCCTTGCGGGCCAGGGCCATCAGCCAGTCGGCGCGCATGCGCGCGGCAAGCGGCGTGTCGGCGTAGCGTTGCAGGAACGCCTGCGCGGACGAGTCGTCGTACTCCGGGGCACGCAAGCGCAACTCCGCCTGCCAATAGGCGACGTAGGGGGCGAGGATGCTGCCCGCCGCGTGCGGCGCCAGGTCGTCGACGCGATCCAGGTCGCCCTCGGTGGCCGCCTCGTGGACCTGCAACACGATCCGGTCGGCATCGGTCAGATCCCTCGCCGGGTCGGCAGCCGCGGCGGGGATCAACGGTGTCGCCAGGGCAAAGCCGACCAGGGCGGCGAGCGCCGCCCGACGGAGCTGCCCCCGCGCCGCGCGGCTTGCAACCGTGCCCGCGCGCTCCGGAGAAGGATGATGGCGACCCACCCACGCCCCGAGGGGAGCGCGGAGCATCAGGGAGAGGTCGCAGCGGAGGGCACGTCGGATCTCGGCACCGGCAGTCCCAGCCGGCGCCAGAGTTCGGTCGTCGCGTGCGCGGAGTTCATCGTATAAAAATGGAGCCCGGGAGCTCCCTGCGCAAGCAGACGTTCGCATAACGTGGTGACAACATCGAGGCCGAACGCGCGAATCGAGTCCCGATCGTCGCCGAAGCTTTCCAGGCGGCGCCGGATCCAGCGCGGAATCTCCGCGCCGCAACTGTCGGAGAACCGCGCAAGCTGCGAAAAATTCGTGATCGGCATCACCCCGGGTACGATCGGTACCATGCATCCTGCGCGCGCGGCCTCGTCGACGAAGCGCAGGTATGCGTCGCCATTGTAGAAGTATTGCGTGATCGCCGAGTCCGCACCCGCCTGCACCTTTTCCACGAAGTGACGAAGGTCTTCGGCCGGGGAGCGCGCCTGCGGGTGCATTTCGGGATACGCGGCGACCTCGATGTGGAATGCCGCGCCGAATTCCGCGCGAACGTACGCCACCAGGTCGGCCGCATACCGGAAATCGCCGTTGGACGCCGCCATGCCGGAAGGCAGGTCGCCGCGCAGCGCGACGATCTGCCGGATCCCCGCTGCGCGATAGGTTTCGAGCAGATCGCGCAGTTCCGCGCGAGAACTGGCGATGCAGGACAGGTGCGGCACCGCGCGCAGGCCGGCGTGATGGATTTCCAGCGCCGTACTCAGGGTCCCTTCGCGCGTCGACCCGCCTGCGCCAAAGGTCACGGAGTAATAGGCGGGGCCGAGCCGGGCCAGTTCAGTACGGGTGGTGCGGAGCTTCTCTACTCCGTCCGCGGTGCGGGGCGGAGAGAATTCGACGCTGAAGATGCCGTTGGATGGTGCGATTGCCATGGGATTTCCCGGTGTTGTGCCGGTGCACGCCGGCACCGCGCGTCATGACCCTTACCCTCGCCCTCTCCCGCTCGCACGGGAGAGGGGGTCGTCATCCCCGATCGCACGGGAAAGGACCGGGGGTCGGGCGGCATCAATACCGGTAGTGCTCCGGCTTGTACGGCCCATCCTTCCCGACGCCGATGTAGCGCGCCTGCGCATCGGTGAGTTCGGTGAGTTGCGCGGCCAGCTTCCGCAACTGCAGGCGGGCGACCTTCTCGTCGAGCTTCTTCGGCAGCACATACACGCCCACCGGGTATTGCTCGGTGTTGGTGAACAGTTCGATCTGCGCGATCACCTGGTTGGCGAACGAGGAACTCATGACATAGCTCGGGTGGCCGGTGGCACAGCCGAGGTTGACCAGCCGCCCTTCGGCCAGCAGGATGATGCGCTTGCCATCGGGGAAGATGATGTGATCGACTTGCGGCTTGATGTTTTCCCAGGCGTACTGCTTGAGCGAGGCGACATCGATCTCGCTATCGAAGTGCCCGATGTTGCACACGATCGCCTGATCCTTCATGCGCTTCATGTGCTCGTGCCCGATGACGTGGAAGTTGCCGGTCGCGGTGACGAAAATGTCGGCCTTGTCCGCCGCCCCCTCCATGGTGACGACGCGATATCCTTCCATCGCCGCCTGCAGGGCGCAGATCGGATCGATTTCGGTGACCCACACCTGCGCCGCCAGCGCACGCAGCGCCTGCGCGCAACCCTTGCCGACGTCACCGTAGCCGCAGACGACGGCGATCTTGCCCGCCACCATGACGTCGGTTGCACGCTTGATGCCATCGACCAGCGATTCGCGACAGCCGTAGAGATTGTCGAACTTGCTCTTGGTCACCGAGTCATTGACGTTGATCGCCGGAAACTTCAGGCTGCCGTCCTTGGCCATCTGGTAGAGCCGCTTCACGCCGGTCGTGGTTTCTTCGGTCACGCCCTTGATCTGTGCCAGGCGCGTCGAATACCAGTGCGGCGCGGTCTTCAGACGCGCGGCGATCGACGCGAACAGCGCTTCCTCCTCCTCATTGCCCGGATGCGAGATCACCGACGCATCGGTCTCCGCCTGCGCCCCCAGATGCAGCAGCAGCGTCGCGTCGCCGCCGTCGTCGAGGATCATGTTGGTGTGCCCGCCGTCGGGCCACTCGAAGATGCGATGGGTGTAGTCCCAGTACTCCTCGACCGTCTCCGCCTTGCGCGCAAACACCGGCACGCCGGTCGCGGCGATGGCCGCGGCGGCGTGATCCTGGGTCGAAAAGATGTTGCAGGAGGCCCAGCGCACCTCCGCGCCCAGCGCACCCAAGGTCTCGATCAGTACCGCCGTCTGGATCGTCATGTGCAACGAGCCGGTGATCCGCGCGCCCCGCAGCGGCTTTTGTGCGGCGTACTCGTCGCGGATCGCCATCAGACCCGGCATCTCGGTCTCGGCGATGCGGATTTCCTTGCGTCCCCAGTCGGCAAGGCTCAGGTCGGCAACGGCGTAATCGATGGAAGAGGATGAATCGGATTGCAACACGGCGCTCATGCTCGCGCCCTCCTTTCGTCGAAGCAGGTTCGCGAGCGCCGTTGCACAACTTCCGCGCACCAAGGCCGGGGAATCCCCGAGCCGAACCGGGCGGAAGCCGCTTCGAGCCTGGCCCCAGTGCACGGATGGCCGTGCTCGCGGTCGCAGCGCTCCTCGAAACGTAACCGGAGATTATACGGAGTCCGGCGCAGATTCCCGCCCCGCATCGCGGGCGGGGCACGCCGCGCAGATCATGCCGCGGACCTGCCGCGCAGGGCCGCCAATGCCTCCGCCGCCCACACTTCGTCGATCCGGCGCAACCCCAGCCCGGCGGGATCCATGCGGCCAACGATCCGGTTTTGCGAACTGCGCTCGCCGAGATCGACAACCTCGGGGATGATCCGCATCTTCGCGTTCATGGAATAGAACACCTTGACCTTTGTCCGCAGGATGGCATCGGGGTTGCTGTCGACCACGACCCC
>JAJYBQ010000084.1 GCA_021778935.1 Pseudomonadota bacterium
CGACGTCCTGCGTGCGATCGCGCCCCTCGCCGACGTCGGCCTGGATTATCTGCGCCTCGGCCAGCCCGTACCCACGCTCTCGGGGGGGGAAGCGCAACGCCTGAAGATCGCCGGCTTCCTCGCAGAGACCGCCAAGATCCATCCCGAGCGCCAGCGCGGCACCGCGAAAGGCGCTCTGCTGCTCTTCGACGAGCCCACCACCGGACTGCACTTCGAGGATATCGCGCGGCTGATGCGCGCGCTACGCAAGCTGCTCGCGGCCGGACATTCGCTGATCGTGATCGAACACAATCTCGACGTCATCCGCGCGTCGGACTGGGTCATCGATCTCGGTCCGGAAGGGGGGGATGCAGGCGGGCAGATCGTCGTGGTCGGGACGCCGGCGGACATGGCCGCGCATCGGGAATCGCACACCGGACGAGCGTTGCGGGAGTATGAAGAGGCGATGCGGCAATGGACCGACCCTCACCCCCGCCCTCTCCCGCTCACTGCGGGAGAGGGGGTTCAGCGTGCCGGCGCCCAGGTCCTCCACGCGGGAGAGGGGGGGCAGCGTGTGCGCGCCGGGGGAAAAATCGAGATCATCGGTGCCCGCGAGCACAATCTCCGCAACGCCACCGTCGCCATTCCCCGCGACACGTTCACCGTCATCACCGGCGTATCCGGCAGCGGCAAGTCCACGCTCGCCTTCGACATCCTGTTCCAGGAGGGGCAGCGGCGCTACCTCGAATCGCTCAACGCATATGCGCGCTCGATGGTTCAGCCCGCGGCGCGCCCCGATGTCGACGCGATCTACGGCATCGCCCCTACGGTCTCGATCGAGCAGCGTGTCAGCCGCGGGGGGCGCAAGAGCACGGTTGCGACGCAGACCGAACTGCATCATTTCCTGCGCCTGCTCTATGTCAAGCTCGGGACGCAGTATTGCCCCGATTGCAATCTGCCGGTGGAGCCGCAGACCTTCGATGCGATCGCCGCGACGATTTCCCGGGAATGGCGCGGCCGCGAGATCGGCGTGCTCGCCCCGCTCATCGTCCACCGCAAAGGCGTCTATACGGAACTTGCCCAATGGGCCGCGCGCAAGGGCCATACCCATCTTCGCCTCGACGGGCGCTTCGTTCCGACCCGTCCCTGGGAGCGCCCGGACCGGTTTCGCGAGCATTCGATCGACCTTCCGGTCGGCACCATCCTGGTCCAACCGGAACGGGAAGCGGATCTGCGCGCCCTGCTGCACACCGCACTGGAACACGGTAACGGCGTACTGGAAATCTGCTGGCCGATGTCCGCGCTGCGCGAGGCCATCGCCGGCGGGGCCGCACAAGACGCCGCCCTGGAACACCGCACGTTCTCCACCAAGCGCGCGTGTTCGGGTTGCGGCAAGTCGTTTCCCGAACCTGATCCCCGCATGTTCTCGTACAACTCCAAGCACGGCTGGTGCGAGCGATGTTTTGGCACCGGCCTGCAACTCTCCGGCTTCGACGCCGAACACAGCGGCGAGGAGGTCTGGTGGAACGAGTGGTATGAAGGCGAGGAAATACCCTGCCCGGCCTGCCATGGCAAGCGGCTCAATCCCACGTCGCTCGCGGTGCGCTTCGACGGAAACTCGATCGCCGATGTGGGCGCGATGACGGTGGAGCAGGCACGGACGTGGATTGCCGAACTCGTCCTCGGCGGCCGCGCCGCGGAGATCGCCCGGGACGCGATCTCCGAGGTCCGATCGCGGCTCGACTTCCTGCTCGAGGTTGGGCTGGGATATCTGGCGTTGGACCGAGGGGCGCCCACCCTTTCGGGCGGCGAGTCACAACGCATCCGCCTCGCTGCGCAACTGGGCTCCAACCTGCAGGGGGTGTGCTATGTGCTCGATGAACCGACGATCGGCCTCCACGCCCGCGACAACGGCATCCTGCTGCGCGCGCTGCGCAAGCTCGAATCGCGCGGGAACACGCTGGTGGTGGTCGAGCACGACGAGGAGACGATCCGCGCCGCCGAACATTGCATCGACATCGGACCGGGAGCCGGTTCGCGCGGCGGGCGAATCGTCGCGCAAGGACGCGTCGAGGATCTGATTTCCTGTCCCGAATCGGTTACGGGCCGGCATCTGCGGCCGGGTGCGATGCAGCCGCCCGATCAGGTGCGAACCGTTGACGCCGACACCCCGCGGCTGCGCGTGCGCGGCGCCCATCTGCACAATCTGAAAGGCCTGGATGTCGACATCCCCCTGGGACGCCTGGTCGTCGTGACAGGCGTATCGGGAAGTGGAAAATCGACCCTGGCGCGGGACGTATTGCTGGCCGGTCTGCGCCGGAAAGACGCTGCCATGTACGGATGTACGGCGATCGACGGGCGCGAACACATCGCCCGCGTCCTCGAAGTCGACCAGGCTCCGATCGGCAAGACGCCCCGCTCCTGCGCGGCGACCTACGTCGGAATCTGGGACGCGATCCGCAAGCGATTCGCCGACACCACCGAAGCACGCATGCGCGGCTTCACCGCGAGCCGGTTTTCCTTCAATACGACGGGGGGACGCTGCCCCGAATGCGAAGGTCAGGGCGTGCGCACGATCGAAATGAGCTTCCTGCCGGACGTCAAGGTCGTCTGCGAACGCTGCGGCGGCAAGCGTTTCGAACCGGCAACGCTGGCGGTGCTGTGGCGAGGCAAAAGCGTGGGCGACGTCTTGTCGATGGAGGTCGACGATGCGGTGGCGTTCTTCGCCACGACGCCCCGGATCGCCCATCCCCTGCGGCTGTTGCAGCAGGTCGGATTGGGATACCTTACGCTCGGTCAACCCTCCCCCACCCTGTCCGGCGGCGAGGCGCAGCGGATCAAGCTTGTCACCGAACTCGCCAAGGCGCGCAGCGAAATTGTCGTGTCGAACCGCACGGCGCGGTCGGCGCCTCATCCCCACACGCTGTATGTACTCGACGAACCCACCGTCGGCCTGGCCATGGCCGATGTGCGCATGTTGCTGCAAGCGCTGCACCGCCTGGTCGATGCCGGCAACAGTGTGATCGTGGTCGAACATAATCTGGATCTGATCGCCCACGCCGACTGGATCATCGATCTGGGGCCGGAAGGCGGCGACGCCGGAGGCCGTATCGTGGCCTGCGGACCGCCGCGTTCGATCGCCGCGCAACCCAGTCCGACCGGAGTGGCGCTCGCCCGTAGTTTCGGGGCCGGACGACCGGGCCCGGCATCCCCCTGACGCGGATCGGGGGCGGCCCCCGGCGCGGGGCAGGCCGGATCCGGCGAGTACCCGGCGTTCGCCGCATCTTATTTTTCGATCAGCAGCAGCAATCCCGCCCCATAGTGGGATGAGCCGCACGGACCGCGAAAACACGATTCGGTCCGTGCGTTCCGTTCCGGACCATGGACCCATGGGATCGCAAGCGCATCGAACCGGCAGATCCGCCATGCAGCCTTGCTCGAACCGTCCTTCCGCCGATGCGGCGACAGAGCCGGCCGCGGTGCGCGACCTCTCCGACTCCGAGCAGTTCGCGCGCCAAAAATCGGATAACGCCCGCAAGCTCACATGGCTGGAGTCCCTGGGTGGCGTCGGGCTGTTCGAGGTCGCATTGCCCACCGGTACGATCACCGCGTCGCCGGCGCTCCGCGCGATGCTCGGCGGGTCTTCCGAACCGTGCCTCGTCCCGCTCGATACCTGCCCCTGGATTCCCGCGTCCGACCAGGCATATGTGACGGCGTTCTGGCGGATGGCAACGCCCGGCCAACCCTTCGAATTCCGGCACCGCGTCGTCCGCAGCGACGGCAAGATCATGACGGTTCGCCATCGCGGAATCGTCGAACGCTTCGACGACGGCGATCTCCATGGCGTCGGCCTGCTCCAGGACATCACGGCACATGTGGACGCGGAGCACCGCATCAAGGAACTCACCTGCCGCGATGAGGTCACCGGGCTGCCCAATCGCGCATCGCTGCGCGAGGAAGTCGACCTGGAAGCCGCGGCGCTGCGAAGTCGGGGCGGGGCGAACTCCGCATCCGACACGGTTTCCCTCGCCCTGATCGTCCTCCATGTGCCGACAATCCGGGATCTGGGGGAATTGGCCGGGTCGGGGGCGTCGAACAGCCTCGCCATGACGATCGCATCCCGCCTGGGTGAGCAGTGCAGCCCCGGCGATACCCTTGCGCGCATCGGCGAGGCCGGCTTCGCCCTGCTCCCGGACTCCGGTCAATGCCAGACCTCCGAAAGCCTGGTAGCCCGCGCGCGCAGGCTGCGGGCTGCAGTCAACCGACCTGCGCGGATCGGCCCGTCGGAACGGCTCCCGCAATGCACGATCGGCATCGCGGGGTTTCCCGGCGACGCCGACGATCCGGAGAACCTCATCGATCGCGCCGAGTCGGCATCGCTGGGGACGGCGATTGGAACCATCGCCTTCGCGGGCAAGGCCGACCCGAACGTCATCCGCTCTTTGCAGATCGAGTCCGCGCTGCCGGGTGCAATCATCGCCGGCGAACTCTCGCTCGCGTATCAGCCGGTCATGGACCTGACGAACGGGGAGATCGCCGCCGTCGAGGCCCTGCTGCGCTGGCGATCCCCCACGCTGGGTGAGATTCCGCCTGCCGAGTTCATTCCGCTGTCGGAACGCAGCGACATGGTCCTCGTGGTGAGCGGATGGGTGCTTCGGGAGGCCTGTCGTCAGGCGATCGCCTGGCGACAGGCCGGCCTGCACGCGCCGCGAATCACGGTCAACCTGTCGCCATGTCTTCTGCAGCAGCCGGACTTTTCGGCCTGGGTGCAACGGGTCGTACTCGAATGCCATTGCGATCCGTCCTGGCTGGGCCTGGAGGTAGCGGAAACGGCGCTCGTGGATGACGCGCAGCAGGCAGCCGCCGTCCTCCGCGGCCTGAAGGCGATCGGATTCGAAATCGCGCTCGACGATTTCGGCACCGGCCATGCGAACCTCAACCGCCTCCACCGGCTACCCGTCGACGTCGTGAAGATCGACCGCTCGCTCATCCCCGACGTGCTGGTGTCGCCGGAAACCGCGTCGGTCACCCGCGCCATCATCAACATGTCGCACGGTCTCCAGCTGCGCGTGCTGGCCGAAGGCGTGGAGACCGAGGATCAACTCCAGACGTTGTCGACCAATGGCTGCGATCTCGTCCAGGGGCACTATTTCAGCAAAGCGACGAGCGCGGACGAAATCGCCACCATGCTGCGCGAGGACCGCCGGCTGCCAGCGCAGTTCCTGCGCGGAGCCAAGGCGCAGCGAACCCTTCTGCTGGTCGACGACGACGACAATATCCTTTCCTCGCTGCGGCGCCTGCTGCGTGGAGAGGGATATCAGATCCTCTTCGCTCATGGCGCCATGGAAGGATTGAAGCTGCTCGCCGAGACGCACGTCGACGTGATCCTCTCCGATCAACGCATGCCGGGAATGACCGGCGTCGAATTCCTGCGCCGTGCCAAAGAACTGGTACCCGACACCGTTCGCATGGTGCTGTCGGGATTCACCGATCTGCAGTCAGTCATCGATGCCGTAAACGAGGGAGCGATATACCAGTTCCTGACCAAGCCTTGGGACGATGAGAAGCTGCGCAACCGGATCGCGGATGCGTTCCGCAAAAAGGGAATGGCCGACGAAAACCGCCGCCTCGCGCGGGAAATCGAAGCGGCAAAAGCCGATCTCGAGCAGATGAACGAACGGCTGCAGCAAGCGGTATCCCGGCACAGCGACCATGCACAGGTACTGGCGCGTGCCGCCAACGGCGTGCGTCGAATCCTCGACAGTCTTCCCGCCGTGATCATCGGAGTGGATTCCGATAACTTGATCGTATTCGTGCAAGGTGATCCGGCGCAGTTCGACTCCCGCATTCCCGCCGTCATCGGCGGACCGGCGGCGATGTTGCCGAGCCCACTCGCCGAAGTCCTCCACAAACCCGATTCCACGGCGACCCCGCTCGAAATCGGGAGTCGCCGGTACCTTGCATTCCGGCGTACGCTGCCGGCGACGGATAACACCCTGGCGCATCTCCTCATCCTGTTCCCTTCGGAACCATTTGCGGCGCCCCTTGCCGCAGGAGCCGACGCATGACCGATCCTCGATTTCCCCAGGGCGAAACGGCACCACCCGTTTCCCCCCCGCCCCCCCTGCCTTCGATGGAGCTTCGCCGGCTCGACACCCTGTTCCGCGCCTGGTTGCGCGAAGGTCGCGTGCATCCGCTTTTGCATCTGATGCGGCGATACCGGACGGAGCAATCGTCATGATCGCCCACATCGATGCCGACCAGATCCGCAGTCGCGTTCAGGCGCTGCCGATGCTGCCCGCGGCAGTGCGCGAGTTGATGACCGCATTCCGCGACGACGACGTCGGATTCGATGATCTGGCGCGAAAGATCGACATCGATCCGGCGATCACGGCGCGAATCCTGCGCGTTGCGAACTCGTCGTTTTATGGCATGTCGGGGTCGATCGCCACGGTGGGCGACGCGATCCGCCTCGTCGGACTGCGCACCGTTGAAACCATCGTGATGCAGGAGTCTCTGGCCCAGCCGTTTCACGGTCCGGGCTGTCCGACATTCGACTTTCCGAAATATTGGGAACACTCCCTGGCAACTGCGATCGCCGCGCAGGAACTCGCGCGCGAGTCAGGCAGAGCGATGAACGAGGCCTTCACCGCGGGCCTGATCCACGATCTGGGTTCGCTCGCCCTGGCCTCCCACTTCCCGCAGGAGTACCGCGAAGTGGTGCGCAATGCGCGGGAACTCGACGTTCCACGGCTCGATGCCGAACGTGCGGTATTGGGGATCGATCACTGCCAGGTCGGCTCCTGGATCGCCGCGCACTGGCATTTCACCGAACCGGTCATCGATGCCATCGCATGGCACCACAACCCCGGTCATTTGCCGGACGACGCCGAGGATTCGGATGCCATCGCGGGACCCTCGTCCAGACGGCCCGGTCGCCCCGCGCTGGTAGATCTCGTCCACAACGCCGACGGCATCGCGCATGCCCTGGACCTCCACGCCGCCGGGGACGACCTGGTCCCGCGGATGCAGCGTACGTCCTGGGACCGGCTGCAATTGTCGGCCGCATCGTCGGTGCGTCTGTTCGTGCGCGTGGAAACCGCGTTCCGGGAGATACGGCATGGACTCCGATAACGCCTCCGCTCCCGCTCCCGGCGAGACCGCCCGTGCGGCCCGTGACGCAGCACACGAGGCAGATCAGATCCGCAATCTCATCCGCGCCAACGAGGAGTTGAAGGAGGCCAACCGGAAGCTCTCGCAGACCCAGAACATGCTGATGCAGTCGGAGAAGCTGGCCTCGATCGGACAGCTTGCCGCTGGCGTCGCGCACGAGATCAACAATCCGGTCGGATATGTTTTTTGCAACTTCGGCAGTCTCGAGAAATACGTCGCGCAACTCTTCCGCATGCTGGATGCCTACGAACGCGCGGAAGCACTGGTACCCGATCCGATGGTGCGACTGCAATTGCGGCAACTGCGCGAGGATATCGAACTCGATTTCCTCAAGGACGACATCCCCAAGTTGATGTCGGAGTCGCGGGAAGGGATCGAGCGCGTGCGCAAGATCGTGCAGGATCTCAAGGATTTTTCGCGCGCCGACACCCGGCAGGAGTGGGAACATGCGGACATCCATCGCGGCATCGAGTCCACGCTCAACATCGTCAAAAACGAGATCAAGTACAAAGCCGATGTCATCCGGGAGTACGGTGAGCTGCCGGACGTCGAATGCCTGCCCTCCGAAATCAACCAGATCATCATGAACCTGCTCGTCAATGCTGCCCAGGCGATGGATGGAACACGTCGGGGCACCATCACGATTCGCACTGCGCATGCTCAGTCCGATGGCCAGGTACGGATCGAGGTCGCCGACGACGGATGCGGCATCGCCCCGGAAAACGTCGCCCGGATTTTCGATCCGTTCTTCACGACCAAGCCGATCGGACAGGGAACCGGGCTTGGGCTATCCCTATCCTACGGCATCGTCCAGAAACACCACGGCGACATCGAGGTGCATAGCGAACCCGGAAAGGGGACACGTTTCGTCGTCCGCCTGCCGGTTCAGCAGCCCGAGCCTCCGACCGCCTAGGCACAAGGAACTGGAACTGCGATGATTCCGCCGACTCCGGATACCGTCACCGAGCCGCAGGGCCTCACCGTCGCCGTGGAGCAAACGCCCCCGCCGACCGTGCTCTGCGTCGACGACGAGCCCAATATTCTCGCCGCCTTGCGGCGCTCCCTCCGTACGCCGGATCTGCGCGTCCTCACAGCGGGAAGCGGTCAGGACGCGCTCGCGATGCTGCGGGAGACGCCGATCGACGTGGTGATTTCCGACATGCGGATGCCCCGGATGGATGGCGCACAGTTTCTGGAGGAGGTCCACGGAACCTGGCCGGACACGATCCGCATCCTGCTCACGGGGCACGCCGACATGGGGGCCGCAATCGCCGCCATCAACCGAGGTCGTATCCATCGCTATCTGAACAAACCCTGGGACGACTCGGAACTGTGTGCGGCGGTCTATCAAGGCCTGGAACGCGTCGCCCTGCAACGCGACAAGGATCGGCTGGAAGCTCTTACGCAGCAGCAGAACCTGGCGCTTCGGGCGCTCAATGAACATCTTGAAGAACGCGTACAAGAGCGCACCGAGGAGTTGACGCAGGCCAACCGGAAGCTGAAATCGACCTTCCTCACGTCCATCAAGGTGTTCTCCAACCTGCTGGAATTGCGCGGTGGACGACTGGGGGGCCACGGCCGTCGCGTTGCCGGCGTGGCGCGGGCGATCGCGCAGGCGATGACCCTGGAAGAAACGGAAAAGCAGGATCTCTTCGTCGCCGCACTGCTGCATGACATCGGGCACATCGGTCTGCCCGACGCGATCCTGACGAAGCCGGTGGCCCGGATGGAGCCCGAGGAACTCGTCCAATATCAGCAGCACCCCGTACTGGGGGAACAATTGCTCATGCAGCTGGAGGATCTGCATGGGATCGCGGCGATCATCCACGAACACCATGAACGCTACGATGGTCTGGGCTATCCGGGCCGCAAGGCGGGAATCGAGATCACCCGGAGCGCCCGCATTCTCGCAGTCGC
>JAJYBQ010000085.1 GCA_021778935.1 Pseudomonadota bacterium
GGGAACGGATGAGCACCCGTAATGGGCGCGCCGTCCTCAATGCTCGCCGTGCCAAAGGCCGCAAGCGGCTCGCGGTCTGAGTCTGCGCGGCGAGACCGGCTGTCCTGGGGCACGGATCGACGCCTGCTCCGGAACGCCGAGTTCGACGCGTTTTTCCCTCCACAAGGGTCCTGGCGGGCGTCGGGTACGTGGATTGCCATGAGCGCACGGTTTCACCCGGTTGAAACGTCCGGAGGGGCGGAGACGGGTGCGGCCGATGCCGGATCCGTACGGAAAACCGAGGGCTCTTCCGCCGGGGCGCACCCGAGCGGTTCCCGGACGCGCTTCGGGATCCTGGTTGCGAAGCGGAACGCGCAGCGTGCCGTGGTGCGCAACACCATCCGGCGCGTCCTGCGGGAAGCGGCGCGGCGACGTGCGGCGAGTCTGGACCGTGCCGCGTCCGGGGTTCCCCTCGATGTCCTGATGCGTTTGAAGGCGCCGTTTCCCGCGAAGGGGGACGATCGGGCCTGGCAGGTGCTCAAGCGGGAACTTCGGGCAGAATCCGACGGCTTGCTTGCGCGTCTCGAGCGGGCGGTCCGAGGCGGGCGCGGCCCGGAGCGCGGTTCCCGGCAACCGGTGCCGGCGGATCCGGGGAGGGGTGGGGCATGAAGACCCTGCTGCTCCAGGCGATCCGCGGCTATCAATTCCTTCTCTCTCCCTGGATCGGTAACCAGTGTCGGTTTGCGCCGACCTGTTCGCATTACGCTGCGGAAGCGATTGGACGCTTCGGGGCATTGCGCGGTGGGGCCTTGGCGGTGCGGCGGATTCTGCGCTGCCATCCGTGGAATCCCGGCGGGATCGATCCCGTGCCGGGCGGGAACGTCAGTCCGGAATCGCGGCAGAAGGGTTGTGGGCGGGTCGGGATGGAGCCGGACGACGGTGGTGTAGGAGTGGTACATGGAGCACCGCAGGCGCAAGACGGGCCTGCGCGATAGCGTATTCCGCGGGTCTTCCACGCGGCGGATCGATAAAACGGGTTTTCAGGGCAGGCCATCATGGATTTTCAGCGGATATTGGTGTGGGTCGTTTTCTGTTTTTCCCTGGTGTTGCTCTGGGATCGTTGGGAAGTCGCGCACGGCCACAAGGCGATGTTCTTTCCGGTTCCGACCCAGGCGGCTACGGGCAGCGCCACGGCCGGCAGTCCGGCTCCGGTATCCGGGGTGGCATCAGGTCAGCCGGGCTCGGTTCCGGGAGCGGACGCCGGCGCGGTCGCGGCGGTGCCGGCCAAACCGGTGCAGGTGGTGACCGACGTGTTGCGGATCGACATCGATCCCCAGGGCGGAACGATCGTCCGGGCGGTGTTGCGGAAGGAGCATCGCGCGACGAACTGGAAGGCGCAGGGCCTGGCGGGATTCGTTTCCGGGCAGAAACCGGGACCGAATGCGCACGAGGTGCTGTTCGACCATAGTACCGAGCGGGAGTACGAGGGGCAGACCGGCCTGATCGGCGGCGACGGCTTCCCGAATCATCGCAACACGCGGTTTACGGTCCTTCCGGGGCCGACGACGCTGGAAAGCGGCCAGGACACGGTGCGCGTCGTGCTGGAAGGGCAGTCCGGCGGACTGCTGCTGCGCAAGACCTTCGTTTTCCGGCGGGGACATTACGACGTCAACGTGCAGCAGGAGGTCAAGAACGTCGGTGATAAGGCGGTAGCGCCGTCCTTGTATCTGCAGCTCGTGCGAGATAACGGCAAAACGGGTGAGGAAGGGTCGTTCTACAAGACCTATACCGGTCCCGCGACCTATACCGGCGAAGATCACTATCGCAAGATCCCGTTCGAGAAGATCGCCGGGAACGACGTCACGCTGCCGCCGCCGGCGAAGGACGGCTGGGTGGCGATGGTGCAGCACTACTTCCTCACGGCATGGATTCCCCAAGGAAGCCTGCGCCGGGAGTTCTATGTCCGCGCGCTGAGCGACCGCCTTTTTGCGGTGGGCACCATCCTTCCCTTGGGGACGATCGCTCCGGGAGCGAGCGTGACGCAGAACGCCATTCTCTATGTCGGTCCGCAGGATCACCGCGAACTCGCGGCCCTGGCGCCGGGCCTGGAGCGGGTGGAGGATTACGGCTGGCTCGATCCGATCGCCAAGCCGCTGTTCTCGCTGCTCAGCGCCTTGCATCGCGTCGTCGGGAACTGGGGTTGGGCGATCGTCGCGCTGACCATCCTGATCAAGCTGGCGTTCTATCCCCTGTCGGCGGCCGGCTACAAGTCGATGGCCAAGATGAAGGAGCTGGCTCCGCGCATGCAGCGGCTCAAGGAACAGTGCGGCGAGGACAAGCAGAAGCTCCAGTTGGCGATGATGGAGCTCTACAAGCAGGAGAAGGTCAATCCGCTGGGCGGCTGCCTGCCGATCATGGTCCAGATCCCGGTGTTCATTGCGCTGTATTGGGTTCTGCTCGGGTCGGTGGAAATGCGCAACGCGCCGTGGATCCTCTGGATTCACGATCTGGCGACGCCGGACCCCTGGTTCGTGCTGCCGGCCATCATGATGGGGACGAGCTGGATCCAATACCGCCTTCAACCGACGCCTCCGGATCCGGTCCAGGCCCGGATGATGATGATCATGCCGTTTGCGTTCGGGGTGATGTTCTTTTTCTTCCCCGCCGGCCTGGTTTTGTACTACGTTCTCAATAACGGCTTGTCGATCCTGCAGCAGTGGCGGATCAATCAGGTGATTGCGCGGTCGAAGAAGGCAGCGGCGTAATCTGCGGCTCCGATCCACCCCGGGGCCTGCCTGCCGTGGCGGGCCGGGTTCGGGGTGGATTCGATCGGGAATTCGGATGTTTCACGTGAAACATTGCGATGCATGGTTTCACGTGAAACATTCATGCCGTCCTCCGTTTCCGGGGGAAGAGAAACGCACGTAAGGCAGGCGGTGCATGGAGTACCCCACTCAGTTCGACGTCCTCGTCATCGGCGGCGGTCACGCCGGCACGGAAGCGGCCCTGGCGGCCGCCCGCATGGGGGCGCGCACGCTGCTCTTGACGCATAACATCGAGACCTTGGGCCAGATGTCCTGCAATCCGTCGATCGGCGGAATCGGCAAGGGACATCTGGTCAAGGAGCTCGATGCGCTCGACGGCGCCATGGCGCGCGCCACCGACGAAGCCGGAATTCAGTTCCGCATCCTCAATCGATCCAAGGGCCCCGCGGTGCAAGCGACCCGTGCGCAGGCGGACCGCGTGCTCTACAAGGCGGCGATTCGCCGCCGCCTCGAGAATCAGGCCGGCTTGCGACTGTTCCAGCAGGCCGTGGACGACCTGCTGGTGGAGGGCGGCCGGGTCGTGGGCGCGGTCACCCAGGCGGGAATCCGGTTTCGCGCCCGGACGGTGGTGTTGACCACCGGCACCTTTCTCAACGGCCTGATCCACATCGGCCTGGAGCGGCACTCGGGCGGACGGGCCGGCGATCCGCCGTCGATCCGCCTGGCGGACCGGTTGCGCGAACTGTGCCTGCCCCAAGGACGCCTGAAGACCGGGACGCCGCCACGGATCGACGGACGGACCATCGATTTCTCCGTGCTGGAGGAACAGCCGGGCGACCTCGATCCCATGCCGGTGTTTTCATTCCTCGGCGATGCCGCAGAGCACCCGGAGCAGCGACCCTGCTGGGTCACCTACACCAACGCCCGCACGCACGAACTCATCCGGGAGAATCTGGATCGCTCGCCGATGTATTCGGGCGTCATCGAAGGGGTGGGGCCGCGCTACTGTCCGTCGATCGAGGACAAGATCCACCGCTTCGCGGCCAAAGATTCGCACCAGATCTTTCTCGAGCCGGAAGGGCTGGCGACGCACGAGATCTACCCCAACGGGATCTCGACCAGCCTGCCGTTCGACGTGCAGCTCGCGATGGTCCATTCGATCCGCGGCCTGGAGCAGGCGCACCTGCTGCGTCCGGGATATGCGATCGAGTACGACTACTACGACCCCCGGGGATTGACGGCGTCCCTGGAAAGCAAGGCGCTCGCGAACCTGTTCTTCGCCGGCCAGATCAACGGCTCCACCGGGTACGAGGAAGCGGCGGCCCAGGGCCTGCTCGCCGGAATCAACGCCGCGCTGCGCGCAAGCGGGCGCGAGCCGTGGGCGCCGCGCCGCGATCAGGCGTATCTCGGCGTGCTGGTCGACGATCTGACCACCCGCGGCGTGACCGAGCCGTACCGGATGTTCACGAGCCGTGCGGAATACCGCCTCAGCCTGCGCGAGGACAATGCCGATGCGCGCCTGACCGAAATCGGGCGCGCATTGGGCTGCGTGGCCGATGCGCGCTGGAATGGGTTCTGCGCCAAGCGTGATCGGATTGCGCGCGAACTGGAGCGCCTGCGGTCGACCTGGGTCAATCCGCGCGTGCTGGATGCGGTGCGCTCGCAGCAGGTCTTCGGCAAGGCGCTGGAGCGCGAATACACCCTGTATGACCTGCTCAAGCGTCCGGGCGTTGACTACCCGGCGCTGGCGACCCTGCGGCCGGTGACGGAACAAGGGGAGGGCGAAGCGTGGGTTCCGCCGCCCGAGGAGTTGGGAGCGGTGGTGGTGCAGCAGCTCGAGACCGCGGCGAAGTATGACGGCTACATTGCCCGCCAGCAGGTGGAGATCGCGCGCCGGGAACACCACGAAACGACGCGGATCCCGCCGGATTTCGATTACGAAACCGTCCGCGGCCTGTCGATCGAGGTGCGCCAGAAGTTGCAGCAGCAGCGCCCGGAGACCGTCGGCCAGGCCGGCCGGATTTCCGGCGTCACGCCGGTGGCGATTTCCCTGCTGCTGGTGTTTCTCAAGCGTGCGAATCGGCCGCCGGCGGGCGCGGCGACGCCATGACCGCGGCGCCGCCACTGCATCGGGCGCTGCCGGGCCCCGAGTCCGACGCCCGGGCGCTGGCGGACTTGGCACAGGCAGAACTCGGACTCGCCGTGACCGAAGGCCAGGGCGCAAACTTGTTGCGCTATGTGGCCTTGTTGCGCCGCTGGACGCGCGTACACAACCTCACGGCGATCCGTTCCGAAGACGAGGCGCTCACCCACCACATTCTCGACAGCTTGGCCATCGTCGCTCCGCTGGACGAACTCGGCTACCCGGAGCCGCTGCACGTGCTCGATGTCGGCGCCGGCGGTGGCCTGCCCGGCATTCCGCTGGCCATCGTCCGGCCGGCGTGGCAATGTACGCTGGTCGATGCCGTCGAAAAGAAATGTGCATTCCTGCAGCAGGTGCGGGTGGAGCTGGGGCTTGCCAATGTTCAGGTGCGGCACGCCCGCCTGGGCGTGCGGGACAATGCCAACATCCCGTCGCAGGATCTGGTGGTGTCGCGGGCGTTTGCGTCGTTGCGCGACTTCGTCGACTGTTCTCGCGGGCTCCTGCGCCCCGGGGGAACCTGGGCGGCGATGAAAGGAAAGTACCCGGAACAGGAGCTTGCCGAGCTTCCCCCCGATGTCCGCGTGCTGCGGACGGTTACACTTCGCGTTCCCCGGCTTGCCGAACAACGCCACCTGATCCTGCTGCGGCCCGGCGGTGCGGAAAAACCATAATCTTATCCAGGAAATCGTTTGACCAAGGTTTTTTGCGTTGCAAATCAAAAAGGTGGCGTCGGTAAAACGACGACAGCCGTCAATCTGGCGGCGGGCCTGGCGGTGCACGGGCAACGCGTGTTGTTGGTCGATCTCGATCCGCAGGGCAATGCAACGATGGGCAGCGGGGTCGACAAGCGGTCGCTTGCGTCTTCCGTGTATCAAGTCCTGATCGGCGCGACCGACGTTCCCGCCGCGCGCTTGCGCTCGCAGCGGGGAGGGTATGACGTGTTGGGCGCCAACCGGGAACTGGCCGGTGCCGAGGTCGAACTCGTCGATCTCGCGCAGCGGGAGTCGCGCCTGCGCGATGCCCTACGCGCCGTCGAGGCCGAATACGATTTCGTCCTCATCGACTGTCCGCCGTCGCTGTCGTTGTTGACCCTCAACGGCCTGTGTTCCGCCCATGGAGTCGTGATCCCGATGCAGTGCGAGTATTTTGCGCTGGAAGGGCTCACCGATCTGGTCAACACCATCAAGCGGGTCCATGCCAATCTCAATCCCGCGCTCCGGATCATCGGGTTGTTGCGGGTGATGTTCGACCCCCGGATCACCTTGCAGCAACAGGTTTCCGAACAGCTCGAATCGCATTTCGGCGACAAGGTGTTCCGAACCGTCATTCCCCGTAACGTTCGCCTGGCGGAGGCGCCGAGCTACGGCATGCCGGGCGTGGTCTACGACCGAGCCTCGCGTGGCGCCACCGCATATGTCGAGTTCGGGGCCGAGATGGTCGAACGCGTAAAAGCACTCTGACGCCATGAAACGTACCAAAGGATTGGGCCGCGGCCTCGATGCGCTGCTCGGAGCCGAACCTGCCGAAATGCCAGCCGGCGCACCGCATACCCTGCCCCTCGCGCGCTTGCAGCCCGGGAAGTACCAGCCCCGCACGCACATGCAGCCCGAGGCGTTGGCCGAGCTCGCGGAGTCGATCCGCCGCCAGGGCGTGATCCAGCCGATCGTCGTCCGCCCGGTTGCCGGCGACCGCTATGAAATCATCGCTGGCGAGCGGCGCTATCGTGCCTCCCAGATGGCGGGCCTGACCGAGGTGCCGGTGCTGGTCAAGCCGGTTCCCGACGACGCAGCGCTGGCGATGGCGTTGATCGAGAACATCCAGCGGGAAGACCTCAATCCGCTCGAAGAAGCGCAGGGCGTCCAGCGTTTGATCGCCGAGTTTTCGTTCACGCACGAGCAGGCGGCGGAGGCAATCGGCCGCTCGCGCAGCGCCACGACCAATCTCCTGCGCCTCCTGCAGCTCGCTCAGCCGGTGCAGGAACAGCTGATGACCGGCCTTCTCGACATGGGCCACGCACGGTCGTTGCTCGCGGTCGACCCGGCGACACAGATTCGTCTCGGCCAGGAAATCGCCGCGCGCGGGTACTCGGTACGCCAAGCGGAGCAGTTGGTCCGCCGGATGTCGGCGCCGCCGGCGCGCAAGGCCGCGCCCGCCCGTGACCGCGACCTCCTGCGGCTGGAGGAAGAGCTGTCGGATGCCCTTGCGACCCAGGTGCGGATCCACGCCGGCCGCGGCGGCTCGGGGCGCCTCGTGATCGACTACGGCGATCTCGATCAGTTGCAGGGTCTGATCGAGGTGCTGCGCGGAGACGCCGGCCAGAACTGAACGATCCGAGATTGCCGGCGGGTGTTCGCCCGCCGCGCCGCGGTATGTCCTCCGGCTCCGACCCCGACCGCCCGGGCCGGATTTTCGCCCAAAATGCGGGAAGGAACTTGACCCAATTCCGTACGGCAAAGTAGAATCCGCAGGTTTTGGAGGGGGGCGGTCGCTTTTCGGTGCGCGTTGGCATTTTGCGCGTCGAACGTAGCGCCGGCATATGTTCCGGGTCGTCGCAGTGCAGTTCGGGGTCGCCCTGTGCGCGGCGGTCGTCGCGGGTCTGCTGGGCGGGCGTCATGCGGCGTTCGGCGCGGTGCTCGGCGGGGTCGCCTGCGTGTTGCCCAATGCCGTGTTCGCGGGGAATATGGCGGTTTGGGGAATGCTGCGGAAAACGAAGCCGGAGAGCGGCGCATCGGCGGCGTTCGGAAGTCTCCTCCTTCTCCTGTTTGGCGAATTCGCCAAACTCGCGCTGACGGGCGGCATGCTGGTGCTGATCGTCTGGAGCGTGAAGCACGTAAATTGGCCGGCGCTGATCGGATCGGTCTGCGTCGTTTTGTTGGCACAACCCTTTGCCATGGTCTGGCGGCGCTGAATTGCGCGCCCGGCGACGGCAACGGAAAATGACGCAATAAGACAAACCGATGGCTACCGACGGCGCGGTTACCGGAACCGAGTACATCTCGCACCACCTGCACTACCTAGCGACCGGGACGCAGCATGGGCTTTTCGATCCGTCCGTATATCACCTCGACACCATCAGTGTCGCGCTGATTACCGCGGCCGTCACGCTCATCAGCCTGCGGGTCGTCGCGGGCCGCGTCACGTCGGGCATCCCCGGCCGCATGCAGGCATTCGTCGAGATGCTGGTCGAGATGGTCGACGAGTCCGCCAAGGCCCTGGTGCCCGGCGATCGCCGCTACGCCGCGCCGCTGGCGCTCACCGTGTTCTGCTGGGGCACGGTAATGAACGCGCTCGACGTGTTTCCGGTTGACGCGATTCCCCGCCTGGCGGGCGCGCTGGGCGCCAGCCATTTCCGCCCGGTGCCGACGGCCGACGCCAATGTTCCGCTCGGCATGTCGATCGGCGTGCTGGTCCTGTCGCTCTACTACGGGTTCAAGATCAAGGGGCCCGGCGGCTTCGTCCGCGACCTGTTCGTCGCGCCGTTCGGCCGCGTCCACCTGACGGCCAATCCGCTCACCTGGATCGGCGCGATCGCCCTGGCGATCGCCAATTGCGGCCTCAACCTCATCGAATACTTCTCCAAGACGCTGTCGATGGGCATGCGGTTGTACGGCAACATGTACGCGGGCGAACTGCTGTTCTTCCTGCTGGCCATGCTCGGCGGTACGGCAACGGTGTGGGGAATGGGCATGCAACTCGTCGCCGGCACGGTCTGGGCACTGTTCGAGTGCCTGATCATCGTCCTGCAGGCGTTCATTTTCATGATGCTGACGCTGGTCTATATCGGCCAGGCACAGGAATCGCACGCGTCGCATTGATTTTTTTACGGCTTCTTTGACTCTGTCACTCTTTACAAAATAGGAGATTTCGTATGACTACCATTGGCCTCGTCGCCGTTGCCTGCGGCCTGATCATCGGTCTGGGTGCCGCCGGCGCTTGTATCGGCATCGGCATCATGGCGGGCAAGTTCATCGAGTCGTCGGCGCGCCAGCCCGAGTTGATGAACACGCTGCAAACCAAGGTTTTCCTGCTGCTCGGCCTGATCGACGCGTCGTTCATTATCGGCCTGGGTATCGCCCTCTGGTTCGCGACCGCCAACCCGTTCGTCGCCGCGCACTAACGG
>JAJYBQ010000086.1 GCA_021778935.1 Pseudomonadota bacterium
TCGGACCGCACCACCTGGACCTCGCCGACCTGCCGGCATGGATGCCGGATTTCGCCGCTGCGCCCGGCGCCTGCCGCTTCGCCGACTGCCGCCACCTCGAAGAGCCCGATTGCCGGATCCGCGCGGCGCTCGCCGCCGGCACCATCGCACCCGAACGCCATGCGTTCTATCGCCGACTGCTGGACGAGCGGGAATCTACGCGACGGTTGCCGCGACGGTGACCAGAAGCAACAGCAGCAGCCAGAGGATCATTGCGCGCCAGGCCAGCCCGACCGCCGACTGCAGGGCCTGCGGAGCGGGCTCGACCAGCCACGCCGATTCTTCCCCTTCGCGGCGGGCCATGCCCGCGGAGTCGGTCCCGCCCAGCACGCGCACGCCCAGCGCACCGCTGGCAGCGGCAAGGATCAGGACGCGATCCGACTCCCAGGCGGGCTGGCCGCCCACCGAGGCCTCGCGCCAGCAATAGGCGGCGCCTTCGAAGTCGCCGACGATGGCGAATCCCAGCGCGGTCAGGCGCGCCGGCAGCCAGTCGATCCATGCGAACGCGCGCCGCGCAAACGCGCCGAACCGGTCCGGCGGCAGATCGAAATCGGCGGATGCCGGCAGGCGGTTCCAGCGCCGGGCGACGAATTCGCTCAGACGATAGAGCACGGCACCGGACGGTCCGGGCAATACGAGAAACCAGAACATCACGCCGAAGACGTGCCGATGCGCGGCGAGCAAGCCGAACTCCATCGACTTGCGCACGATCTCGGTGTCGTCGACTTCGGTCGGGTCGAAGTCCGGGTCGACCTCGCGCCGCCACTGCAGAAAGAGACGCCGGGCCTCGGCGAGGTCCCCCTCCTGCAACGCCCGCTGGATCGCGGTGATGGGATGGCTGAACTGGCGGAATCCAAGGGTGAAGAACAGCACCGCCACGTTGACCGCCAGCGCCGGGATCCACCCTCCCCAACGCGCGAGCTGAAACCCGGCGACGGTGAGCGCGGTCGCCACGCCCACCACCAGGATCCACCCGTAGACGCCATGCCGGACCTTGCCCGCATTGCAGTTGCGCGCAACGCGATCGGCCCAGGCCTCCACCCCGGCATATACGGGGTTGGCGGGCGGCACCGCCCGCGCCTGTTCCAGCAACAGCGTCAGGACGAGGGCGGCCCAGCTCACTCAGCGGATTTCGTCGGGAGCTTTTCGCGGATCCGCGCCGACTTGCCGGAGCGCTCGCGCAGGTAGTAGAGCTTGGCGCGGCGGACGTCGCCGCGGCGCTTTACCTCGATGGAGGCGATCGTCGGGGAGTACGTCTGGAACGTCCGCTCCACGCCTTCGCCGCTGGAGATCTTGCGCACGATGAACGCGCTGTTCAATCCGCGGTTGCGCTTGGCGATCACGACGCCCTCGTACGCCTGGACGCGCTTGCGCGCACCTTCGACGACGTTGACGCTGACGATCACCGTATCGCCCGGGGCGAATGCCGGGATCGACCGGTTCGCGGTCAGGCGCGCGATTTCTTCCTGTTCCAACTGCGCAATCACGTTCACGTTCACTCTCCTAAGACCATCATGCGGCGGTATTCGGAATCGGGTTTTGCACCGCCCAGAGGATGGGGTTCATCGAAACTACGTATTCTGCAACAAATCCGGCCGGATCCGGCGGGTCCGGGCCAGCGCCTGCTCCCTGCGCCAGCGCGCGATGTCGGCATGATGGCCGGACAGCAACACCGGCGGCACCTCGCGTCCGCGCCAGACCTCGGGCCGCGTGTAATGGGGCGCGTCGAGGAGGCCCTCGGCGAACGACTCGTCCTGGGCCGATTCCGGCCGCATCGTCCCCGGCAGATGACGCACCACCGCATCGATCAGCGCCATCGCCGCAAGCTCGCCGCCCGACAGCACGAAATCCCCGACCGACCATTCCTCGTCGACGCAGGCGTCGAGGAAACGCTGGTCGATTCCCTCATAGCGGCCGCACACCAGCACCAGCGACAGGCCCGCCTGCCCCTGCGCCGCCAGTTCGCGCACGCGCGCGTCGCGCAACGGGGTCCCGGCGGCGGAAAACGCCGCGACCAGGGTCCGGCCTCCGTCCTGTGCCTGCGCCGTCCGCGCCGCCTCGACGCCTTGCGCCAGCGGCTCGGCCATCAGCACCATCCCGGGCCCGCCGCCGAATGGGCGGTCGTCGACCGTCCGATGCGCGTCCGTGGTGAAATCGCGCGGATTCCACGTCTGCAGGCGCCATGCCCCCTGCTCCCGCGCGCGGCGGGTGATGCCGTGCTCGGTGATCGCCGCGAACATGTCGGGGAACAAGGTAACGACGTCGAATCGCATTTCACCAATCCGGCTGCCAGTCGACGTCGATCCGGCGCCCGTCGACGTCGACCTGGTCGACGTAGGCGTCGACCATCGGAATCAGCAGCGTCCGGGCCCGCTTTCCCGAGGGGTCACCTGCCGGAACGGCGGAAGGATCCACCTCCAGCACGTCGTGCACCCCGTTGTTCTGCAGTTGCAGGACCGTTCCGAGCCGCAGCCCTTCCCGGTTGAACACCTGCGCACCGATCAGGTCGACCCAATACACCTGCCCGTCGGGCGGTTCCGGGAAATCTGCGCGGGCGACAAAGACCCGCGCGCCGCGCAAGGCCTGCACGGCTTCCGGGGAGTCGCATCCCTGCCATTTCGCAACCAGCTCGGCACCTTGCCGTCGTACGCCGGTCACCGCCACCGGCACGCGGGGTTCCGCATCCGCCGGCATGGCCAGCCACCAGCGGCGCGCGCTGCGCAGCACTTCCGCGTCGGCGGAATACGGCCGGACATGCGCCCAGCCGAGCACACCGTAGGGGCCGCGCAGGACCCCCAGTTCGACCAGGTCGTCAGGCCGCAGCGGCCGCACCCGCCGAGGAAACCGCGGCTTGCGTGCCGTGCTGCTTGATCAGCCGGGCAACCGTCGGGCTGAGCTGGGCGCCGACGCCCTGCCAGTATGCGATGCGATCCGCCGCGACGCGGAAATTCTGCGCGCCGTCGGCACCGACCGGGTTGTAAAAACCGACACGTTCAATGAAACGGCCATCGCGCGCATTGCGCGAATCCGTTGCGACGACGTGGAAAAACGGGCGCTTCTTGGCTCCGCCCCGAGCCAGCCGGATCACGACCATGGAATTTGCCTTACCGAGTGTCGGAAAACCGGTGATTGTATCGTCAATCGAGCCTGGGCTTCAAGCCCCGGACATCCCGATCGGAGATCACTCCCAGCATGTGCCGCTCCGGGCTGATGACCGGAATGGCGCGCAGGCCGTACCGCGCCAGGGCGTGGACGGCGTCGCGCAGCGTGTCGGTGGCGCCCAGGCTGATGACCTGCTCGGTCATGACCGCACCGAGCGGCCGACCCGGCTCCGCCGAAACCAGTTCGCGCAGGCCGACGACGCCCACCAGGCGATCCTCCGCATCGATCACGTAGAGGTAGGAAAGGACGTCCTTGCCCTGCGCCAGATCGCGATATTCCGCCAGCACCCGCCGGACGGGCGCATCCGGCGCGAGGCGGATGTACCCCTGACTCACGAAAAGCAGGACGTTCTCGTCGTGGTGCTCGACGATGCGCCGGATCCGCGCCGCGTCGTCGCCGTCCAGGCCGCCCAGGATCTCCTCGGCCTCGGACGCGGGCAGCGCCGCCACCAGGTCCGCCGCCTGCGCCGGACTCATCTCCCGGATGAGCTGGATCGCACGGTCGTGCTGCATCGTCGCCAGCAGCTCGCGCTGCACCCGCGGCTCGATCTCCTCCAGCGTGTCCGACGCCAGTCCGGGATCGAGCTGGCTGAAGATCGCCTGCCGCTGGCCGCTTTCCAGTTCTTCCAGGATGTCGGCCAGGTCGACCGGGTGGATTTCATGCAGCGCCGACTTGAGCACATTGAGCTTGACGCTGCCGGAGAAACTCCCCAAGGTGTCCGGCAGCCGCTGCACGTACTTCCAGGAAACCGTGTCCTCGCCGCCATGCTGCTGGGCGAAAAACCGCGCCAGACGCCGCAGGCCCAGGCGGCGAAGCAGGCGATAGCGGCTGAAATCGACCTCGCTCGCGTAGAGCTTGCCGCCCTGGAACGCGAGCTTGACGTCGTAGACGACCTCGACCTCGCGGTCGTCGAGGTCGAGAATCTTCTTGTCCAGGATGTAGTCGCGCAGCAGGATCGCTCCGGGCGGCGGACTCTGCTGGTAGTCCTCCAGCGCGCCGATGTCGATGGCGATCTCGTTGGTCGAGACGACCACCACCTTCTCCCAGGGAACCAGCAGGGACGGATAGCCGTAGGGCCGGCGCACCACGAGCTGGGCGACCTCCGGCAGCCTGCCGGTCTCGACGATGACCAGATCCTGCAGCCGCCCGATGCGCTCCGACTGGCGGATGACCCGCCGGCCGATGATTTCGCTCAGGAAGAATTCGTGTTCGACGACCGCGACCATGCATTTCTCCTCAAGCGCCGGCCATCAACGCGAACTTGTAGAGCATCAGCAGCACGAGCACGATGAGATAGATCCGCAGCCCGAGCAGCGCCCGGCGCACCGCCGGCGACATGACGATGCGCGGCGTGCGGTAGCGGGCGTGGATGGCGCGGAATTTGTCGAACATGCCGCCTCCGTCAACCGAACAGCCTCGGGAACAGCGCGCTGATCCCGTACAGGGTGGACAGGACGATGATCACGACCACGATCGTCCCGCCGATCACGTTCTGCATCCGCGTGTTGGCGTATTCCCCCATGTGCTCCCTGTCGTTGAGCAGCAGGATGAGAAACACCAGCGCCGCCGGCAGCAGGGTCACTGCGATGACCTGCACGAACAGGGTGATCAGCACGAGCGGCGCGCCGGGGATGAGCACGACCGCGCCGGCGGTGACGAGCGTCAGGAAGTACGAGACGTAGAACCAGGGCGCTTCGCGGATGTTGGTGTTCAGGGAATGCGCCCAGCCGAAAATCTCGCCGAAGGCCCAGGAACTCGCCAGGGAGATGCAGATCGCCCCCAGCAGTCCGGCGTCGAACAGGCCGATCGCCATGAACGTGCCGACCCAATGGTGGGTGTTCTGCAGCAGGATCGACGCCTGCGCGGCGCTGTCGATGTTGACGCCGTGGAGGGCCGTGCCGGTGACGACGACGATGAAGATCGCCACGACGATGGTCAGGATCGACCCCAGCCAGGTGTCGAACCGGCCCCAGGGGATGTCCTTTTCGAGCATCCCCTTGTCGACCACCGCGCTCTGCTGGAAGAACAGCATCCAGGGTGCGATCGTCGTGCCGATGTTGGCCATCAGGAAGAAGAACATCTGGCCGTTGAACCCGCCCGGAAAGTTCGGGATCAGTCCGCGCTGCAGGACTTCGTGCACCGAGGGATGCACCAGGAACGCGCCGGGGATGTATACGAGGTTGAGCGCGCAGAAGAGCAGCGCGATCTTCTCCCAGGTCCAGTAGCGGCCGGTCAGCATGATCCCGCACAGCAGCAGCACGACCGCGGCCGTGGTGAGCCAGGCGGGAATGCCGAAGATCTGCATCGCCGAGGTCATGCCGACGAATTCGGTGACGAGCGTCAGCCAGTCGACGATCATCAGATCGATGAGCGAGAACCACCCCCAGAACGCGCCGAAGCCGGAAAAGATCGCTTCGGCGTGCCCGCGCTTGGTGACGGCGCCCAGGCGCACCGTCATCTCCTGGACGTAGTAGGCGACGGGAATCAGCAGCAGCAGGAACCAGATCAGGCCATAGCCGTATTTGGAGCCGGTCGCGGCGTAGGTCGTGATGCCGCCGGCGTCGTTGTCGGCAACCATGACGACGATGCCGGGGCCGGCGATGACCAGATAGAGCCGCAGGGCTTTGGCCGCGGTACGAAGCTGGTAATAGAGCTTGGCAAAGAGGTTCATCGCGGGGGCCGAGTCTACGCGAGGAACGGGGGGGGATCGTTACGAGATGACGACACCGCATCCCGGGGACCGGATGAATCCCGGTACTAACTGCTCAGTCCGAGGTGTTCGATTCCGCGGTTGATGGTGGCCATGCCGCCGAAGAGCTTGGAGTTGAGCTTGATCTGCAGCCGCAGGTCGTTGACCGAATCGGCGTTGCGCAGGGCGTCCTCGTAGGAGATGGTTTCCGATTCGTGCAGATCGAAGAGCGCCTGGTCGAAGGTCTGCATTCCCTGGTCGCGGGAGCGCTTCATCACTTCCCGGATCTCGTGGACGTCGCCCTTGAAGATGAGGTCGGAAACGAGCGGCGAATTCAGCAGCACCTCCACCGCCGGAACCCGCCCTTTGCGGTCCTTCAGCGGCAGCAGGCGCTGCGAAATCATCGCGCGCAGATTCAACGACAGGTCCATCAGCAATTGCGGGCGCCGGTCTTCGGGGAAGAAGTTGACCACCCGGTCGAGGGCCTGATTGGTGTTGTTGGCATGCAGGGTGCACATCACCAGATGGCCGGTTTCGGCGAATTCGATCGCATGCTCCATCGTGGTGCGGTCCCGGACCTCGCCGATCAGGATCACGTCGGGGGCCTGGCGCAGCGTGTTGCGCAGCGCCACATGCCAGTCGTTGCAGTCGACTCCCACCTCCCGCTGCGTCACGATGCAGTTGCGGTGCGGATGGACGAATTCGATCGGGTCCTCGATGGTGATGATGTGTCCCTGGCTGTGCTCGTTGCGGTAGCCCACCATGGCCGCCAGGGTGGAGGATTTGCCCGACCCGGTGGCGCCGACGACCATCACGATGCCGCGCTTGGTCATCGCCAGGTCGTTGATGAGCGGCGGCAGGCTCAGGCCTTCCACCGTGGGGATGGAATCCGCGATCGTGCGCAGGACGATTCCGACCCGCCCCTGCTGCACGAACGCCGACACGCGAAACCGCCCGATCCCGGTCGGATTGATGGCGAAATTGCATTCCTTGCTCGCCTCGAACTCCGACGCCTGGCGATCGTTCATGATCGCACGCACGAGTTCGGCGGTGTGCTGGGCGGTGAGCGGCTGATTCGACACCGGAACCACCCGTCCGTCGATCTTGAATGCCGGCGGGAATTCGGCGGTCAGGAAGAGGTCGGACCCCTTCTTCTGGAGCAGCAGTCGAAGCAGGTCGTGGGTGAACCGTATGGCTTGGTCGCGATCCATGGTTTCCTCCGGGCCTTCAGCCCGCGAAATTCTCCGGGCTCTTGGCGTAGGAGCGCGCGTCCGCCGCGCTCACGACATTGCGCCGGACCAGGTCGATCATGCACTGATCCAGGGTCTGCATGCCGAACTGGCTTCCCGTCTGGATCATCGAGTACATCTGGGCGATCTTGCTTTCGCGGATCAGGTTGCGGATCGCCGGAGTGCCGACCATGATTTCGTGCGCCGCCGTGCGACCGCTGCCGTCCTTGAGCTTGATGAGAACCTGGGAGATCACGGCCACCAGGGATTCGGAGAGCATCGCCCGCACCATCTCCTTTTCCGCAGCCGGGAAGACGTCGACGATCCGGTCGATGGTCTTGGCCGCCGACGAGGTATGCAGGGTCCCGAAGACCAGATGCCCGGTTTCCGCCGCGGTCAGGGCAAGGCGGATGGTTTCGAGGTCGCGCAACTCCCCGACCAGGATCACATCGGGGTCTTCGCGCAGCGCCGATCGCAGGGCGTTGGAAAACGACAGGGTGTGCGAGCCGACCTCGCGCTGGTTGATCACGCACTTGCGCGGTTCGTGCACGAATTCGATCGGATCCTCGATCGTCAGCACGTGGCCGTACGACGTGTTGTTGACCTGGTCGACCATCGCCGCGAGGGTGGTGGACTTTCCCGATCCGGTCGGCCCGGTGACCAGCACCAGTCCGCGCGGCTTGGCCGCGAAGTCCGCGAAGACCCGCGGGGCATGCAGTTCTTCCAGGGTCAGCACGCGCGACGGAATCGTCCGGATGACCGCAGCGGCACCGCGGTCCTGGTTGAACACGTTGACCCGAAAGCGCGCCAATCCCGCAATTTCGAAAGAAAAATCGCACTCGAGGTGTTCGTCGTACTGCTTGCGCTGCGAATCGCTCATGATGTCGTACACCATGCCGTGCACTTCTTCATGATCGAGCGGCGGCAGGTTGATGCGACGCACGTCGCCATGCACGCGGATCATCGGCGGCAGCCCTGCGGACAGATGCAGGTCCGACGCCTTGTTCTTGACGGAAAACGCGAGGAGTTCGGAAATATCCATGGGCGGGCGCCGTGGCGTGTCGAGGTCCGGGTAGCATACGGTAGGCTTGCGGGATGTGTAACGGTAAATTGGAGCCTTCGGACCCGTCTACGCTGACGCTTCGTCTCGATGCGGTATGCGCGCGCATCCGGACGGCGGAACGCGCCGCGGGCCGCCCCGCCGGCTCGGTCGCCCTGATCGCCGTCAGCAAGACGTTCCCGGCGGAGGCCGTCGCAGCGGCGGCGCGCGCGGGCCAGACGGCATTCGGCGAAAGCTACGTGCAGGAGGCCCTCGACAAGATCGCCCGGCTGCGATCGATGCCCGAAGCCGGACCGCTGCAATGGCACTTCATCGGACCGATCCAGAGCAACAAGACCCGGCCGATCGCCGAACATTTCGACTGGGTCCAGTCGGTCGACCGGATCCGGATCGCCCAACGGCTGGCCGCGCAACGCCCCGCGGATCGCACGCCGCTGCAGACCCTGATCGAGGTCAACATCAGCGGCGAGGCCAGCAAAAGCGGCGTCGCCCCGTCGGAGGTCACGGGGCTGGCGCAGGAAATCGTCCGCCTGCCGGGCCTTCGCCTGCGCGGCCTGATGGCGATTCCGGCGCCGGGCCTGGCGCCCGCCGCGCAACGCGCGGCATTCGGCCGGCTGCGCGCCCTGCTGGAGGCGCTGCGGGCCGCGCTCGACGGCCCGTCCGCGGCCGGCATCGACACGCTATCCATGGGCATGTCGGCCGACTTTGAAACCGCCATTGCGGAAGGCGCAACCATGGTGCGCATCGGCACCGCGATTTTTGGGGAACGGACATGAAGATC
>JAJYBQ010000087.1 GCA_021778935.1 Pseudomonadota bacterium
GTCCTGCGGGCGCTTTTCGCCGCGCAGGATCGCGGCGCATTCGCACGCCCGATGGTCCGCGACGGCCTCGTAGGGGACGTCGAAGCGCAGTTCGGCATCGAATTCCGCATACGCGGGGCGAAGGCGCAGCGCGCTCCGCGGCACGGTCCCGAGGCCCCGCCATTCGAAATCGGGACGCACGGCAAACACCTCGGCCACCAGTTCCTGCGCCTTGCCGTTTCCTTCGGGCGTGACGGCGCGCGTGAACTCGTTTTCCACTGCGGCCCGGCCTTCGTTGATCTGCCGAACCAGCATGTGGACCGCGCGCAGCACGTCGAGCGGCTCGAAGCCCGCGATCACGACCGGCTTGCCATAGTCACGCGGAAAGGGCTCGTACGGCGCCGACCCGATGACGGTGGACACATGCGCCGGACCGACGAAGCCATCGAGGCGGACGCCCCCGGGCGCGGCGAGGATCGCGTGCATCGCCGCAGGCGTCAGCACGTGATTGCACAGGACGCAGAAATTGGACAAGCCTTGCGCCTGCGCGGTCCGCACCGCCACCGCGGTCGGCGGCGTCGTGGTCTCGAAGCCGATCCCGAAGAACACCACCTCGCGATCGGGGTTGTCGCGCGCGACGGTCAGCGCGTCCATCGTCGAGTAGACCATGCGGATATCCGCGCCCTGCGCCTTGGCCTTGAGCAGGGACAATCCACCGGACGCCGGTACGCGCAACGCGTCGCCATAGGTGCAGAGGATGACGCGGTGCGCCAGCGCGAGGCGGATTGCCTGATCGACGCGGCCGATCGGCAGTACGCACACCGGACATCCCGGGCCGTGGATCATGCGCACGCCCGGCGGCAGCAGATCCAGGAGTCCATAGCGGGAGATGGCGTGCGTATGGCCGCCGCAGAACTCCATCAGACGATATTCCCGTCCCGCCTGCACGTCGCGCCCGATCGCGGCCGCCACCGTCTTGGCGAGCGTGCCGTCGCGGAATTCGTCGATGAACCTCACCGCGGATCCCCCGCGACCGCGGCGTCGTCGCCCAACGCCCGAAAGAGTTCGAGCGTACGCAGGGCCTCGCCCGTATCGAGTTTTTGCAAGGCGTAGCCGACGTGGACGATGACATAGTCGCCCACCGCAACCCCCTCCACCAACGCCAGCGAAATCTCCTTGCGCACCCCGCCGAGATCGACCGTCGCCGTATCGGGCGACGGAAGATCCACCACGCGCACCGGTATTGCCAGGCACATCGCTCAACTCCCTACGGTTTGCATCGCAACCCACGCCTGCCCCAGGCTCAGCCCGCCGTCGTTGGGAGGCAGCTGCCGGGCTTCCAGAAACGTCAATCCGCCATCCCGCAGATGGTCGCGCAACGCCGCGCCGAGCAAGGAATTGAGTAGGCAGCCTCCGCCCCCGGCGACGACCGGGATGCCGGTGCGCTCTGCAGCCCGGATGACCCATTCCGCCAGGGCGCGCGCCAGCGTCACATGGAACACCGCGGCCCCGCGGGCCGGGTCGCGGCAATCGGCCAGGAACGCCAGCAGCGGCAACAGATCGAGGCTGCCGTCGCGATCCATGCGCCACAGATCCCCCTCAGCCCTGCCCATCTTCCCTTCGGGGAGATGGGCAGGGCTGAGGGAACACGCCAGCCCCTCCAGCTGCATCGCCGCCTCCCCTTCATACGCCGCGATTTCGCACACGCCCAGCAGGGCCGCCGCCGCGTCAAACACCCGGCCCAGGCTGGTCGTGGGAGGGCTGTGCAGTCCCCGGGCGAGCATGTCGGCGATCATCTGCGCCCCCGGTTGGGCGGGAAACCGGCGGCCGATCTCGTCGCCGCGCCCCATGCGGTGCAACGCCGCGGCCGCCATCCGCCACGGCTCGCGCGCGGCCCGATCGCCGCCGGGCAGCCCGAGGGGCGCAAGGTGACCGATCCGGTCGCAACGCGCACCGCGCAACTGCAGCAGCTCCCCTCCCCAGACACCGCCGTCGGTCCCCAGGCCGACGCCATCGACGGCAAGCCCCAGCGCGTCTTCCTCCTCCCGGCGATGCTCGGCCAGCACCGCGGCGATGTGCGCGTGGTGGTGCTGCACGGGGATCAGGGCGATCCCGGCGCGCTCCGCAAAACCCGCGGCTAGGCGACTCGACGCGAGGTCCGGGTGCAGATCGCAGGCAACGGCCGCCGGCACGACGTCGACGACACCCAGCAGGTGTTCCACCGTCCGCTCCAGAAACCGCACGGTCGCAGCGTTGTCCAGATCGCCGATGTGCTGCGAGACGTAGGCTTCGTCGCCGCGCGTGACGCACACCGTGTTCTTGTACCCGCCGCCGAAGGCGATGATGGATGGGCCTGCACGCGGCAGCCGGATCGGCTGCGGCACGAATCCGCGTGCACGCCGCACGAAACTGCGCGCCGACCGCACGCTGTCGTCGCACCGGACGAGGATCTCGCGAGCGTGATCGAGGATCGCGTCGGCGATCGGCGGGTCGCCGGCTAGGCGTTCCGCGGCCTCGTCGTTGTCCGCGACCAAGGGCTCTCCGCCAAGGTTGGCACTGGTCATGACGAGCAGCAGATCCTGCGGCATGCGCAACCACGCCGTACCCGCGGGCCGCCCCGCCGCTTCGTGGAACAAAAGCCATTGGATCGGGGTCGACGGCAGCATCAGACCGAGGGTTTGCAGGCCCGGGGCAATGCCGTCGGCAATTCCCCGTTCCGCACCCCCGCCCGCCTCCACAGAAGCGGACGAACCCGGTTCGCCACGCGCGCATGGGGCCGACGGAGGCGCCGCCCTGGCACACAGAACGACCGGGCGTTCGTCGGACTCCAGCAGCGCGCATTCCGCGTCATCGATCCGCGCAATGCGGCGGAACGACGCCACGTTTGCCCCCATCACGGCGAACGGCTTGCGCTCCCGCTCCTTGCGCGCGCGCAGGCGCGCCACGGCCTGCGCATCGCGGGCATCACAAGCCAGATGGAACCCGCCCAAACCCTTGATGGCGACGATGGCGCCGCCGCGCAACCAGGCCAGGACTTGCGCGATCGGGTCGCCGACCTGCACGGTTCCGTTCCCGTCGTGCAGACGCAGGCGCGGCCCGCATTCGGGGCAGCAAACCGGTTCGGCATGGAAACGCCGGTCGCCCGGATCCGCATATTCCCGTGCGCACGCCACGCACATCGGAAACCGCGCCATGCTGGTCCGCGCACGGTCATAGGGCAAGCCATGGGTCAAGGTGAAGCGCGGGCCGCAATGGGTGCAAGTGATGAATGGGTGGCGCCAATGCCGCGATGCCGGGTCGAACAGCTCTTCCAGGCACTGCGCGCAGACCCCGGTATCCGGACCGATGGCCATGCACGCCGCCCCCCGCGCGCCGGATGCACTCGTCCGGATCGCGAAGCCGCGTTCGCCCCGCGCCGGGACGAGGTCGACACGAATCGCATCCACTCGCGCGTGGCGCGGCGCGTCGCTGCGCAACCGCGCCACCAGTTCCCGAATCCGCACCGGATCGCCCTCGGCCGCGATCTCAACCCCGGCGGCGTCGTTGCGTACCCAGCCCGACAGGTCCAACTCCGTGGCGACATGCCAGACGAAGGGACGAAACCCGACCCCCTGGACCAGACCACGTACATGGATGCGACGCCCTTCGATCACCTTCGAATCCCCCGATACGCTACCGGTCGGCCGGACCGCCATGCGTCTTCCGGGATTCCGGTTCCGCCGATTCCCGGATCCGCCGCTCGAGCTCGGCAATGCGCTGGCGCAATCCGGCTATCGTCTCCGCCTGGGCCGAACGGGCCGCGGCAACGCCGGCCTCCACCCACGCGCACCACGACGCCATCCCCTCGCCCGACTCCGCCGACATGCGGATGACCTCGATCGCCGGGTTCACGCGCCGCGCATATCCGATCGCGGCATCGACGTCGAAGCGCAAATGGGGAAGGAGATCGCACTTGTTCAGCAGCATCAGGCTCGCGGCCCGGAACATGTCGGGATACTTGATCGGCTTGTCCTCCCCTTCGGTCACCGAAAGGACCGCGACCTTGTGGGCCTCGCCGAGATCGAAGGCTGCCGGACACACCAGATTGCCGACGTTCTCGATCATCAGGACGCCGCCGTCGGGCAGCGCCGACTCGCCCGCCAGCCGGTCCATCGCATGGCCCACCATATGCGCGTCGAGGTGACAGCCCTTGCCGGTGTTGATCTGCACCGCCGGGGCGCCCGTCGCGCGGATGCGCTCCGCATCGCGGTGGGTCTGCTGATCACCTTCGATCACGGCAATCGCAACCCGGGGCCGCAGCGCTTCGATCGTTCGCACGAGCAGCGTGGTCTTCCCCGATCCGGGACTCGAAACGAGGTTGACCGCAAAAATCCCGCGTTCCGCCAGGCGCGCCCGGTTTCCCCCCGCAAACCGCGCGTTCTTGGCGAGCAGATCCTGTTCCAGTCGCACCAGGCGGGAGCGGCCATCGTCTCCCGGACGTCGATCCCCGTGCGAATGCCCGGAGTCCTGATCGTGGCCATGCGCATGGTCGTGATCATGATCGGAGTCCTGGGCATGATCGTGTCGATGCGAAGATCCTTCGATCCGGGCATCCTCGGCGCCGCAACCGCAGGTATTACACATCGCCGCTCCTTTCACTCCACTTCGAGTTCCCGCACCCGCATTTCCGTGCCCCCGGTCACCTGCACCTGGTAGCTCCCGCAGCAAGGACAGGCGCCCGCGCGTTCCGACAGCGGCACGCTCCGGCCGCAGGGCATGCACCACGCCGTTCCGGGCGTGCGCAGCATTTCGAGGCGGGCGCCTTCGGCAAGGCTGCCCCGCGTGACGACATCGAAACAGAAGGAAAGCGAATCGGGCTCGACCGCTGCCAGGGCGCCGATCTCCAACCATACGGTCTTGATGCGACCGAACCCCTCCCGGGCGGCAGTCTCTTCGAGAATCTGCAGCATGCCATGCGCCAGCGACATTTCATGCATGGTCGATGCCCCACCTCCGAACGCCCTCGCCTAGACGGCGCGCAGGAACCGCTCCCGCGGCGCATCGCAGCAAGGGCAGGCCCAATACTCGGGTAGATCCGAGAATGCCGTGCCGGGTACAACGCCGCCGTCGGCGTCACCCCGATCGGGATCGTAGATGTACCAGCAGATGCCGCATTCCATCCGGGTATCGGCCGGGGGCGGTTCGTCGACCGCGGTTCGCTCGAATCGTGCGCGCACGTCAATCCTCCACGGCGGCGAGCCACTCTCCCAGCCGCTCGCAACTGTCTTGGTAATCCTGCACCGCGGCCTGCGCGGCGATGGGCAAATCGACGATCTCGATGGTATTCAGAATCATCTGTCCCATGTTGTGGAAGTGTTGCACCCACCACACGTTTCCCAGACGGGTCGATCCGATCCGGCAACTGCCATACCCGCGCGACAGAATGCCGATCGGCCCCCTGCCCAAGGTATCGCCAAGATACTGCAAGTCCTGGGGCGTGACCGGAAGCAGGGTCAGGTTGATGACATGGGCGGGATCACCCGGGCGCCAACGTTCCGCCCGGTGCAGGATTTCCCGGATCAGAGCCGGGGAATTCATCAGGCCGTCGGGCTCGGGACCGGGCTCGACCGTCCTGCAAGACGGCGACGCCGCGATGCCGGCGGCAGCGGGGAATGCCCCCGTTTCGATCCGGTCGTCGGTCACCGAGCCGTCCGGCGCCAGGACCTGGACGCGCCACACCGACGGGAAGGATGTCTCCTGGATGTGCACCGGCCGCGGGCCGTCGATCCGGCAGGACACCTCTCCCTGCCCCAGCAGATCGTTGACCTCGTCGACCACTTCCCTCGGCGCATGCGTGAGCAAAAGGAACGGCGCACCGAGCCGGCGGTCGCCTGCGTCCCACGGCACGAACGGGGCCGCCCGCATCCGATCGAGCAGGGACGACACCAGCCGGGCCGCTTCCCGCTGCGCGGCATCCGACTTCGGCGCGCGCCGTGTCGGACGCTGGAACGTCTCCATCCGACCGGGCACGAACGAAACCTGCGGGCCTTCCGCCGACGCGAGGGATGCGTCGGCCAGGACGGGAACGGGAAAGGGCTTCATGTCGTCCTCCGGAGCATGGCGGGCCACTGCGGCTCCCGCCCGATCAGATCGGCAAATGCATCGTCGATCGCCGCCCGGGCGGCCGGACCGCCGGATTGCGCAGCCACCAAGGCATCCAGCGCCCGATCGACGGCGAGGGCGCGCTCCTCGTCGACGATCTCGCGCGCCGACCCGAGGAACCCCAGCACCCACGCTCCCACCGGGACCGGCCCGGTCAGCAGCGTGTCGACCCGTTCGATGCCATTGCGGCTGCGGCACACCGCAACGGGCCCCTCCATGCGCAGCACCTGCATCGGAATCGCCATGCACATCAGCAGGACACTCCCCATGCCCGCAGAACCCGGGCGTCGCCGACCCGACACGCCGCCTCGGCGGACGGGCGACCCGATTCGTACGCGCGCAGCGACAGCGGGGACCCGTCTTCCTGCGGCGTATCCCGAAGCGTCGGCGCATGCCCCCAGTCGACCAGCAGATCGATCACCCACCCGACGGCCTCGGCGACGCGCGCCCGCACGCAGGGCCGCAAGCTGCCGCCGAAATCCTCCAGTTCCTCCGGCTGCACCCCGAACAGCATCAGCCGTTCCGGCATCGCGCCGATGAGCGCCGCGGATGCCAGCACCTCCTGGAATCCGGTCTGATGCAGACTCATCTTCTTGGCACCGAGGAAGCGCGGCACGTCGTCGTCGGCGACCACGCGGATGCTGCCCGGCGCCAGCCCGTAATCCACGGCGTCGAAGACGATCAGGCGCTTCGCCGACTGCACATGGGGCAGCAGGTAGAGACCCTGGGTGCCGCCGTCGAGCACCCGAACCGCCCGCGGCAGATGCCAGCGCGCGGACAAGGCCTCGACGCAGCGGACCCCGAAGCCTTCGTCCGCCCAGAGCAGGTTGCCGATCCCCAGAATCAACACCTCGGCATGCGGATCGCCCGTGTCCATGGCATCAATCCCGGAACGTGCGCAGGCCGCTGAACATCGACCCGATCAGCGATTGCCGGCTCATGATGTCCTCGCGCACGCCGGCATAGACATGCAGCATGACGAAGCAGACGATCCCCCACATGCCCAGATGATGCCAGCTATGCACCGCCTGGCTGCCGCCGAACAGCGGGATGACCCACCCGAACAGGTGGGACTGCCAGCTCGCTGCCCCCTCGCCCTCTCCATACAGCGCGAATCCGGTAAAGATCATGAAGGTCGATCCAATCGTCACGAACACGAACATGAAGAAGTGCGCGAGCGGATTGTGGCCGATGAACTTCTTCGGCGCCTTCTCCAGGAAGAGGTACCAGCGCAGTTCGCCGATCAGCTCCCGCCACCACCCTGCCCGCCACACCGGGAGGATGAAAAGCTGCCGGGCGTGTTCGTTGCCGACGAAGGCCCAATAAACCCGGGCGAGAAACCCGACGGCGAAGATCTGCGCCGCCGCGAAATGGGCGAACCGGATGTACCCCATCTCGAAGTGCGCCGATGCCTCGCCGTACAGACTGGGCGGCGGGCTGGCGATGAGATAGCCCGTCACCGCCAGCACGGTGATGCACAGGGCGTTCACCCAGTGCCACAACCGCACCGGCGCCTCGTAGACCAGGATGGTGCGTCCCGATGCCGTGCGCGGATCGTCGTCCGCCGAAACTGCCGTTGCCATGGCGTTCCCCCTTTTTTCCGTTGTCGCCGCGGTGCGTCCGGAATCAACGCACCCGGACCTCGGACATCGACTGACCGTCCGGACTCATGACGTGGGTCGAGCACGCGAGGCACGGATCGAAGCTGTGCAGGGTGCGCAGGATCTCCAGCGGCTGATCCGCCTTCGCCAGCGGCGTATTCAACAATGCCGCCTCGAACGCGCCGATCTGCCCCTTCGGATCGCGCGGCCCGCCGTTCCAGGTCGTCGGCACGACGCACTGGTAGTTTTCAATCCGTTCACCGCGAATATGCACCCAGTGCCCCAACGCGCCGCGCGGCGCCTCGCTGAATCCGGCACCCTTGCACACCTTCGGCCAGGTTGCCGGGTCCCATTTCTCGTCGTTCGCCGTCGCGGTGTCGCCATTCTTCAGGCTGGTCATCAGCTTGTCGAACTCCTGGATCAGCAGATTGGAGCAATAGAGGCTCTCGATGCCCCGCGCGGCGGTTCGGCCCAGGGTCGAGAACAGCGCCGAAACCGGCAACTCGAGCCGCGAGAGCACCGAGTCGACCGTATCCTTGACGAAGGGATAGCGCTTCGGCTGCAGGTAGGCGAGCACCATGCGCGACAGCGGGCCGACCTCCATCGCGTGCCCCCGCCAGCGCGGCGCCTTGATCCACGAATACTTCGCGCTTTCGTCGATTTGTTCGATCCGCGTGCGCGTGCCCCGGAAGTTGGGGCCTTCCGGCGCGTAGTGCGGTTCGGTGACGCCGTCGAAGGGGTGCAGGCCCACGGTCTCGTCGGGATAGGTGTACCAGGAATGGACGACGTATTCCTGGATCTGCTGCGGATCCTTGAGATCGACCTCGTGGATCTCGCCGAGCTTCCCGCCGACCACCGCCCCGCGCGGCAGCAGCAGATTTCCGGGCGAATCGTCGTTGGCCCGATCGGGGATGTCGCCATAGGAGAGAAAGCTGTTGCCGGCAAGCCCGCCGCCATATTGCCAGTCCTTGTAGTACGAGGCGATCGCGATCAGATCCGGGATGTAGACCTTGGCGGTGAACTCGTGCGCGCGGTGGATGATGTCGTGGACGAGGTTCAGGCGTTCCATGTTGACCGCCCCCACCGCGCCCGACCCGTCGAGGTTGATCGCACAAGGCACGCCGCCGACGAGCCAGTTCGGATG
>JAJYBQ010000088.1 GCA_021778935.1 Pseudomonadota bacterium
CGCAATGGCGTGCTGATCTCGCAGGACGACGGCGACGCCGTGGCCTACGCGCTGTGGAAGCTGCAGGAGCGCGGTCGCATGTTCGTGTCGCCCGGCGACAAGTTGTACGAGGGGATGATCATCGGCATCCACTCCCGTGACAACGATCTCGTCGTCAATCCGGTGCGAGAAAAGAAGCTCACCAACGTCCGGGCGTCCGGCAAGGACGAGCATATCGACCTCGTTCCGCCGATCAAGCTCACCCTGGAATACGCGGTGGAGTTCATCGCCGATGACGAACTGGTCGAGGTCACGCCGGTGACGATCCGCCTCCGCAAGCGGTTCCTCAAGGAAAACGAGCGCAAGCGCGCGCAGCGCGAAGCCGCTTGACCGGGGATGGCCGCGCTCCGGGACCGGGGCGCGGCGGACGCCGCTTCGACACGCAGTTCACGGCTTCGCCGCCGCATCGACGGTGTGATCGGGGGAGCCGGTTCCGGCTGCCGCGCGCGTCGGCGGCATCCGGTCTGCACGATCGGCCCAGGCCAGGATCCGGTTCGGTGGCAGCGGCGCGCCGAACAGGTAGCCCTGCGCCGATCGGCAACCGATCGATCGCAGGATCTCCATCTGTAACGGATCCTCGACGCCTTCGGCGACGCTGTGCTTGCCCAGGCTTTCAATCAGCATCACGCTGGCACGGGTCAGCGCGCGCATGTCGGGTGCGATGGTGAGATCGGCGATGAACGACCGGTCGATCTTCACGCAATCGAACGGATATTGGCGCAGGCACGCCAGCGAGGACGTTCCGGTGCCGAAGTCGTCCATCGCCAGCCGCACGCCCATCTCCCGCAGTCGCTGCATCAGAACCAGTACCGCGTCCGGGTCGCGCATCACGTCGCGCTCCGTTACTTCCAGCTGCAGGACCCCCGCGGGCATCGTGTTTTCCGTCAGAAGCTGCTCGACGTGACGCACCAAGGCGCTGGGAAACCCCATCTGGATGCGGGAGATGTTCACGCTGATCCCCCACGGTGCTCGTTGGGGAGCTTCGGTCTGCCATTGCCGCCATTGCCGGCAGGCCTGTCGTTGTACCCATTCGTCGACGGCGACGATGAGCCCGGATTCCTCTGCAATGGGGATGAATTCGGCGGGCGCAATGTCGCCGAGGTCGGGGTGGTTCCAGCGGACCAGCGTCTCGACCGACTGCATCGTCACCATATCAAGGGAAACGATCGGCTGATAGACGACCGACAGCTGCGACGTGCCGATCGCCTTGCGCAGTTCGGCCTCGATCAGGAACTCCCGCGCCACCTTGCGGCGCATGCCGGGGTCAAAGGCGGTGACGCGGCCGCGGCCTGCGCGCTTGGCGTTGTACATTGCAGTGTCGACGTCGCGCAGCACGGCATCCGCGCCTTCGTCGCAGTGCTCGCTCCCGACCACGCCGATGGAAGCTGCCATGCGGATTTCCTGTCGATGGATCGTATGCGGCTCGCCGATTGACGCGAGGATACGCTGAGCGATGCGTACGGCCTCTCCGGTGTCGGGCACGCCCTCCAGCAGGACTGCGAACTCATCGCCCCCGAACCGCGCGGCAAGGAATGACTCGTCGGTACCGGAGGTGGCCTGGACTTCCCACAGCACCGCCTGCAATCGCCCGGCAATGGTGCGAAGCACCGCATCGCCCGCCGGGTGGCCGAGCGTGTCGTTGACGACCTTGAAGCGGTCCAGGTCGAGCAGCAATACGCAAAACCCCGCCGTGCGATGCCGGCAGGTCCGGTCGATGGCCGCGCCCAGGCGATGGACGAAAAGACTGCGGCTCGCCAGCCCGGTGACGCTGTCGGTATTGGCGGCCGCAAGCGCTGCCAGTTCGATTTCCTTGCGCCCGGTGACGTCGATGCGGATGCCCAGGACGCGCAGCGGTGTGCCATCGCGCTTGCGGCTCGCGATTCGGCCGCGGTCATGCACCCAGATCCACCGCCCGTCGCGATGACGCACGCGCAGCTCGCAGTCGAACGACTCGGTTGTGCCGTCGAGGTGTTTGCGGAACTGTGCCGCATAGCGGGCGAGATCGTCCTCGTGGGCGCGGTACTCCAGGGATTCGATCCGTACCGGTGCGGTCGTTGCCGGATCGTCGCCGCAGATCCGCAGCCACCGCCCGTCGACGATCGTCGTTGCCGACGGCACGTCATATTCCCAGGTGCCGGCGCTGGTGCCGTCGAGTACCGACTCGAGACGGCGATGGGCCAGCACTCGCTCGGTCACATCGGTTTCGACGCCGATGAAACCGACATGGCGGCCGCGGTCGTCATGCACCGGCTGGATGTCGAGATCCAGCCAGTATGTCCGGCCATGGCGCGAACGGTTGAGGATTTGCACATGGGCGCCCCGTCCTGCCGAAAGCGCCTCGTGCAGCTGACGCACCGTTTCCGGATCGGTTTGATCGAACTGCAATAGGCTGCCGGGCTTTTTTCCGAGAATCTCCGCCAGGGAATAGCCGGTCATTGCCTCGAACGCGGTGTTGGCCCAGAGAATGCGCCGCTCGACATCGCAGATCAGGACGCCGTTCTTCGTGTTGCGCGCCACCATCGTCAGGCGGTGCAGCTCGTCGGTCTGGGCAAGCAGTGCGCGTTGCTGGTTTCGTACGATGTTGCGGATCGGGAGCGCGACGCCTGCTCCATATGCAAGGGCGCTGAAGGCAACAAGGAGGGTGGCCGCGGCGGCGTAGGCGACGAGTTGTTGCAGTTCCTCCTCGGTCACCGATTGCAGCGCGCCGACTGCGCGATCCATCGCCGGCAGGAACCGCTTCGAGGAGCTTATCAATCGGGACAGGGCATGGTCTTGCTCGACCGTCGTGCCCGGGGCGCCGACGATTTCGGCCTGTCGAAGGAGGCGTTCTCTTGGGATTTCGACTTGCGTCAGTGCCCAGGTGGCCGTACGCCGTGCTTGGCTCCGCGCGATCGTCGAGGTGGTTACCAGGCTACTCAGTGCCGCGGCGTCGCTGCGCAGGGTTCGCATGTCCGCCGCCAACGCGTCGATGGCTTCGGCCCGCGCCGCTCCATTTGTTGCCAACGCGCGTTGCGCCATCCACGCCATCCGCTGGCTGATCATGCGCTGGCGTCCCGCAAGATTCATGATTCGGGAGGAAGCGCGAATGACGGCGGCATTCCGAAGGATCGCGGCCGTGGTGCCGCCGGTCAGCAGCGCGATCAGGCTCACTGCCGTGAGCACGCTGATCAGAACGATGCGGCTGAGGTGGTGGTCGCCGGGTGGATGCGCGGCGGCGGCACGGACTTCCACCGCCCGCAGCGCTGCGAGGCCACCCCCCATCGGCAGCGTCAGCGCGGCCAGCATGCCGGCGTCGAGCAGCGCGGACCTTTGCATCGGAAACGACGATGGGGTGCCGGCGATGTAGCGGTGGATCGAGAATTCGAGCGACGTGGTGGCCGCCGCAATGATCATCCATCCCACCGTATCGATGACCGGGCGGTCGGACGCGTCGGCGGGGCGGCGGCCCACGACTACGACCTGCCAGACGGTGGTCGCCACCGTTGCGGCGAGGAGGGAATCGAGCAGTGCTCGCTGCCAGACGGGGATGGCGGTTTCTGCCCGGCCGAAGGCGGTCATCACCAGCCACTCCATCACGAAGACTGCCCCGGCGAAAATCCGGACCCGGGCGGGCAGGGCGCGCCGTTTGATCGGCAGCTGCGGCGGCGGTTGCCCGGGTCTTTGATTCATTTCGTGATGTGCGGTGAGCAGGCGTTCATGCGCCGACAGGGATCCCCGGGAGGCCGGTGCGGCGGACCAGGGCAATGATGCGCACCGGGGTGCAGGGTGGAAAGCGTGGTCTCCGGCGATTTGCGGCGATTTTCCGGCGCAATTCGCGGCGGGGCATTGCCATGCGGGGGCGTGTTGATTTGGGTCAATCGATCCGATTGATGGCGAACGGGGAAACGCCCCCACGGCCGACGGGAACCGGCAACACATTGAACCCTGGTCTTGATTTCAAGGTCTTTCATACCGCGCTTGTCGGAGTCGAAAGATTGGGATTGGATCGCGATCAATCGATAGGAAATCGTTGGTGCAAATAAGTTCCATTCATGATGGAGTTTCTTGGGCATTTTGGAAGTGGCTGCTCGCCAATCCACATATTGAGTCCTTCTGAACGAACGCGTTTTCAGCCCCGGAGGAAACCAGGTCAGGGTCGAGCGTTCTGTTCCGGACCGATTTCTCAAAAAACCTTGTCAGGAGCGCGCCAATTTGATTCACGTCGTACAAAATCCGGGTTTGCACCAGCCGACCCCGTGGGGGTTGCCTGCGATTCGGCGTTTGCGGTGGCGGACGGATATGCGTGATATTGGTTGGGTGCCAGAGCGGCGCGTTGTGGTGGCGACCGGCGGAGACGCCGAGCTTCAGCGCGCCTTGTCGAGCGGTTTTCGCGAACAGGGTCTCGGTGTCGAGGTCACGACCGACCTCGAAGGGATGATCGCCCGCGCGTTTGATCCCGATGTGCTGGTGACCTGCGTCCCGTTTGACGCCCTCGGTTGGAGCGGGTTCGATATTCTGTCTTTGATCCGATCCCACGAGCAGTCGCGGTCCGGGAGCAGCGCCCCGGTCGTGGCGGTTGGGCGGCGTTGTTGCCCGCAAACGCGCGCGCGCGCCCTGGCCGCGGGTTTCCTATCCTGTCTGGATGTCGGTCCGGCGCGCTCGGTTCTGCTTGATGAAACCTTGTTGCGCGTCCGGACGCTGCGGCCGTACCTGCACCGATATACCCATTCGGAAGACCGGGAATCCATTGTTGCTCGCTTTCCCGATGCCCCGCACGAAAGAGGGGGGCAGCAGGCGATTCTCGGTTTGGCGCTCGCCATGGATTCCGGCGGCATCGACCTGCTGCAGCGTAGCCTGATGGCCGTATACCAAGGCAACCCACAGGACGCGCGCGGTTCTACCGCGCGGTTGGCTGCAATCGCCCGGGGAACCGGCGCGAGCCGGCTGGCAATCCTGTCGGATGCGATGGCTGCGTCGCTCGATGGCGGGATGGATTCCGTCGAGCGTTCCGTAATCCTGTCCCGCGTCGAACTGGACCGGGTGGTTCACACATTGCGGGAAGAGGCGCTGCGGTTTTTTCCAAGTTGATCGCCCCGATGCGATTGCGCGAATTGTGCCGCGGTTGCAGGGAAAATCGGTAGAATGAGTCGCGGTTACCTATGCTCTTCGGGGACGCCGTACGTTACGGGGCGGGATGTGTGCCGGATTCGGCGGACGGGCGGGACGATAGCGAGCACCTATGGCAGAAGATTCACATCGGGCGATGGATGATTTGTATGCCGGTCCCACCTTCCTGATTCGCCGGGCCCATCAGATTGCCACGTTTGTATTCCAGGAGGCCTGTGCCGACCTGGATCTCACACCGACCCAGTATTCCCTCCTGTTCGTGCTGCGCCATCGCAGTCCGGTGAGTCAGAACGAGCTTGGTCGGTACGCCTGCCTGGATCGTGCCACGACCAGTCTTGTCGTTCGACTCCTGCGGGAGCGCGCCCTGGTTGCAGCGGCAGGCGACGAGCGGGACAAACGCAAGACCCTGTTGTCGCTGACCAGTGCCGGGAGGCTGTTGCTGGGGCGTGCGGAGCAACTCAGCACCAAGGCGAGCCGCGACCTGCTTTCGGTATTCGATGAGGCGCAGGCGCGCACCTTCGTGGGGTTGCTGGATATCCTGGCGACGGGCCATGACCGGCGCGGAGTGGAGTACAAGGGCGGGATGGTCGGGGCCAGGCTCGGTTGGTCCTGAATGATTTCCATGGGGTGCGTCCGGGGAGTGCCGTCGCATAGGAGTGGATCCGATGTTTTCGCCGCGGCTTCTCGCTGATATCGGAGGCACCCGCGCAAGACTCGGCCTGGAAGTCGCACCCGGGCGGATCGACGCGATCACGCTGCACTCCTGTGACGATTTTCCCGGTGTGGACGCGTTGCTGGGTGCCTATCTGCGCGACCGGGGAAATCCCCCGGTTCGCCATGCGGCAATCGCGATTGCCAATCCGGTGGCCGGAGACTCGGTGCGGATGACCAATCGGGACTGGTCGTTTTCCGTGGCCGAGTTGCAGCGCGCGTTGGGTTTTTCCCGCTTGGTGGTGATGAACGATATGGTCGCGATGGCGATGGCCTTGCCGCGGCTGGCGCCGGAAGAGTTGTGCAAGGTGGGGGATGCCGGAGCGTCCCGTCCAGGCGTGAAGGTTCTGCTGGGACCGGGAACTGGACTGGGGGTGGGCGCACTGGTTCCGCTGGTCGCCGCGGAGGACGAGAACGACCCGGAAGCCTGGATGCCGGTGGCAAGCGAAGGGGGCCACGTCAGTTTTGCGCCCGCGGACGAAACCGAGTGCCGCCTGCTGGAAGTGCTGTGGCGACGCTTTCCACACGTCTCCGCGGAGCGGATCGTATCGGGCACGGGAATTCCACTGCTTCATGCTGCCTTGTGCGTGGTCAACGGGGTACCGGAAGATCCTGCAGCGACGGCAGAAGACGTCGTCCGTCGGGCGCGGGCGGATGGCGATTCGACTGCTGCGCGCTGCCTGTCGGTTTTCAGTGCGATGCTTGGCGGCATCGCCGGCAATCTCGCACTGGTGTACGGCGCGCGCGGAGGCGTATACCTGAGCGGCGGGGTAATTCCGCGCTTGGGCGGTCTGTTCGACGTCGCGGCATTCCGTCGGCGGTTTGAAGCGAAGGGCCGTTTTACCGAATATCTGGCCGCGATTCCGGTATGGCGGATGGTCGGAGGGGACGATGTCGCCCTGCGGGGGGCGGCGGCGGAACTGGCCCGCGTTCTGCAATCCGTGCCCGCCGCTTGAACTTCGGTTCCGCGCCTCCATCTAACTGCGGAGCGCGCATGCCGCGTCCCCTTGTTTGCAAGGGATTTTTCCGGAGGGAGTTTTCCAGCTATGAAACGATTTCTCGCGATGCTCGTCCTCGCGGCGGCGGCCGGCCTGTCCACGGCGGCCATGGCAGCCGATCCGACGTTGCATCAGGTTTACCAGGCCGTGCACGAGGGCCGGCTCAGCGACGCCCAGTCGATGATGACGCAGGTTCTGCACGATCATCCGAACAGTGCCAAGGCGCACTATGTCGAGGCGGAAGTGCTGGTTCGCATGGGCCGTGCAGCCGATGCGCAGGATCAGTTCGGCCAGGCGGAGCGCCTTGAGCCCGGGTTGCCGTTCGCGCGGCCCGATTCCGTGCGCAGCCTGCGGGCGATGATCGCCCGCCAGACGGGCGGCGCGTCGGCGATGCTGACGCCGTCTTCGGCGGCCCCGGCCTCGCACTTTCCCTGGGGGATCGTCCTGATCGTCGGCGGTGCCGTGCTGCTGCTGGTGGTGTATCTGCGTGGGCAGCGTTCCCGCCCGGTAGTCATGGTGCAGGGGGGGGCGGGCATGCCCGGCGGTGCCATGGGGCCGATGGGCGGAGGCTATCCGCCGCCAGGCTATGGTGGCGGCGGGTATCCGATGAGTGGTGGCGGGATGGGATCCGGTATCGTGAGCGGCCTTGCGACGGGTGCGGCCCTGGGCGCAGGTATGGTCGCCGGGGAAGCACTGGCCAACGACTTGATGGGCAATCACGGGTCGGCCGCCGCCAATCCCGCCCCGTTTGCCGACAACGGCCAGCAGCCGGTTTCCTATGACGATGGCGGCAGCGACTTCGGCGTGGCCGATGCCGGCTCCTGGGACGATTCGAGCGACCTTGCCGGAGGCGGCGACGGCGGAGACTGGAGCTGACGCGCGACGGCGCCCCGCATGCGGGGCGCCGTTTCCGCTACAATCCGCCCTCGGTTGCTTGAGGTCGGGGGTATAGCTCAGTTGGTAGAGCAGCGGACTCTTAATCCGTAGGTCGTAGGTTCGACTCCTACTGCCCCCACCAGGAAAATCAATCGGTTACGCGCGATTTTCGAGTTCACGCCAAATTGCCAGGTCCGCCATGTAACGGGGTGTGTAAGCAGATTTCCGAAATGCCGCCCCGATTCCGGTCTGCTTGTCCGGCGCGCGGATATCGGGCATGCGCTACCTCGTTGCGTCGGCAGCTTCCCCCTGGTGCCACCCTGCGGCCCCCTTTCCGCCGTCAGTGTTCCAGCGCCATGCGGGCGATGTAACCGGAGCGGGTTTCCCCGGCTGCCTTGGCGTGCGCGTCCAGGCGATGCAGCACCCGGCGCGGCAAACTGATATTCACCCGTTCCGGCGCGTCATCCATCGCGGCGGGGTCCACCTTCACCAGCGCCCAGCACCAGCCCTTCGGAACCTTGTGCGATGCGCGCAGGGATTCGATGCTGGAAGGCTGCGGAATGGCTTGCCCCGCGTCCAGGGCGGCGTCAATCCACGCCGTAATCGCTTCCTCGGCGTTGGTCATGGCTTCTTCCATCGTGTCGCCTGCCGAAAAGCAGCCCGGCAGGTCGGGCACGATGACGCCGAAGGCTTCGGTATCGGTTCCGGGTTCAATGGCAACGGGGTAGCGCATGATTACTTCTCCACGATTCCAGCCTGCCGCCGGATTGCCCGCACAAGTCCCGCCCCCAGGTCTTTCTTGGGATGCGGCAAAACGACGATTCCGGGGCGCGATGCGTGCGTGAAAACATGGTGGGAACCGCGCACCCGGTCAACGTGCCACCCGGCCCGCTTGAGTTCGCGCATCAGGTCGGCGCTGGTCATGTGTGTATGATACACATTCTGGGATGTTGCGGCAAATTCCCCGGCGTTGCTCCCGGCACGGCTTTCATGGCGTCGGATAACTGCACCTTGCGGGGTCAGGACGTGGCGGGAATTCACTCGGCGAGAAGTTATCCGCAACTGCGGAAATTCCGCAGTTGAACCAACCC
>JAJYBQ010000089.1 GCA_021778935.1 Pseudomonadota bacterium
CGACCGCCTGGCCGCGGCGGGCGCATCCCGCGACGCATGAACGACGAATCCACCACCCATTTCGGCTTCACCCAGGTTCCCGAGGCCGAGAAGGCCAAACGCGTTGCGGGCGTGTTCGATTCGGTCGCGTCGCGCTACGACCTGATGAACGACGTCCTGTCCGGCGGCCTGCACCGTGCCTGGAAGGCGTTCGCGGTTCGGCAGGCGGCCGTGCGCCCGGGCATGCAGATCCTCGACGTGGCCGGCGGGACCGGCGACATGGCGCGCGCGTTCGCGCGTCGGGTGGGGCCGAGCGGCGGGGTCGTGTTGACCGATATCAACGGCGCCATGCTGGCAGAGGGGCGCGACCGCCTGCTCGACGAGGGTCTCGTGGTCGGGACGGTGCGCTGTGATGCCGAGCAGTTGCCGTTTGCCGACCGGCGGTTCGATCGCGTCATCGTCGCATTCGGCCTGCGCAATATGACCCACAAGGACCGCGCGCTGGCGGAAATGCGCCGCGTGCTCAAGCCGGGAGGCATGCTTCTCGTGTTGGAGTTTTCCCGTGTCTGGGCGCCGCTCGCACCCGTCTACGATGCCTATTCGATGAAGGTCATGCCTTGGCTGGGTGGACGCATCGCCGGGGATGTCGAAAGCTACCGCTATCTTGCCGAATCCATCCGCATGCATCCGCCGCAGCAGGATCTCGCGCGCATGATGGAAGAGGCGGGTCTGGTGCGTGTGCGTTGGTTCAATTTCACGGCGGGGATCTGCGCGCTGCACACCGGATACCGGATATGAATCCCTTGGCCCATCCCTTGGACCGTCTGGCGGCGCAGGCCGTCGTCGGCTGGTATCAGCGTTTGCTTGCCCGGGAATCCTGGGCGCGGGCGGCGCTGGGTTCCTACGCGGGCCGCGTGGCGCGGATCGAGGTCGGGTTTGCCTGCCTGGAATTGCGCATTCTCCCCGACGGGGGGCTGGCAGCCGGCAGCGAGGGCCGGGCGCCGGATGTGACCGTCGCGGCAAACCCGGCGGCGGTCGCCCAGGTCTGGGCAAATCCGTCCTCCGCGCGCCGCGATCTTCGCATCGAGGGCGATATCGACTTCGCACAGGCGTTGATCGATGTGCTGCAGAAGTTGCGTCCGGATCCGGCGGAGGATCTGTCGCGGTTCGTCGGCGATATCGCGGCCGAACGGATCGTGAACACGCTGCGGGCGGTCCTCGACCAAGTGCGGGACGTTGCGTGGCGGGCTGCGCGGCAGGGGGCGGATTATCTGGTGGCGGAGCATCCCCTGCTGCTGGGCACGCAGGAATTCATGCAGCACCGGATCGAGATTGCGGCATTGCTGGAGCGAATCGATCGCCTCGAGCGCCGCGCCGGCGCGCTGGATCGGCAAGACGATTCCCTGCCCCGGTCGGGCGCGGGGCAGGGGTGAGGGGCGTCCACTGATGCGGCGATTGCTGCGGCTGTTGCGCATCGCCTGGGTCGGCCTGCGCTACGGCCTGGATCAGATCGCGCTGTCCAACCTCAAGCATCCGCTGATTGTGCGGTGGGCGCGGATCGCGGCCATCGGACGTCGGCTCGATGCGCCGCGCGCCGTGCGGGTGCGCCTGGCGCTCGAAAGCCTGGGACCGATCTTCGTCAAGTTCGGGCAGATGCTGTCGACTCGTCGCGATCTGGTGCCGGCGGATTTCGTCGACGAGCTGGCCAGGCTCCAGGATCGGGTTCCGCCGTTCGACCCCGACATGGCGGTGCGCGAGATCGAACGCGGTCTGGGCCGACCGCTGGATGAGATCTTTGCCAGCTTCGAGCGCATCCCGGTTGCCAGCGCCTCGATCGCTCAGGTGCATTTCGCCGTGCTGGGACCGGGGCCGCTGCAAGGGCGCCCGGTCGCGGTGAAGGTGTTGCGTCCGGACATGCTCCGGGTCATCGATCGCGACCTGGAATTGATGGAGATCGCCGCCACGCTCGTCGAGCGGCTATGGCACGACGGCAAGCGCTTGCGCCCCCGCGAGGTGGTGGCCGAGTTCCGCAAGGTTCTTCACGACGAACTCGATCTGACGCGCGAAGCGGCGAACGCCTCGCAGCTACGGCGGAATTTCGAGAATTCCACCCTGCTGCGGGTGCCGGAAATGTATTGGGACTACTGCTGTGGCAACGTCATCACGATGGAGCGCATGCACGGCATCCCGATTGGCCGGATCGGCGAGTTGCGCGCCGCCGGAATCGACCTGAAAAAGCTCTCCCGCGACGGCGTGGAGATTTTCTTCACCCAGGTGTTTCGGGACGGCTTCTTTCATGCCGACATGCATCCCGGGAACATTGCCGTGGGCGTCGGCGGCGCCGACTTCGGCCGCTATATCGCGCTCGACTTCGGCATCGTGGGCACACTCACCGATGTCGACCGCAACTACCTCGCGCGCAACTTCCTCGCGTTCTTCCGCCGCGACTATCGCGCGGTGGCGCAGACCCACGTCGAGTCCGGCTGGGCCCCGCCGGGAACCCGCGTCGATGAGCTCGAGAGCGCGGTGCGGGCGGTATGCGAGCCGATCTTCGACCGCCCGCTCAAGCAGATCTCGTTCGGCCACGTCCTGCTGCGCCTGTTCGATGCCTCCCGGCGATTCAATATCGAGATCCAGCCCCAGCTCGTGCTGCTGCAGAAGACCCTGCTCAACATCGAGGGCCTGGGCCGTCAACTCGATCCGGACCTGGATCTCTGGCGCACCGCCAAGCCGTTCCTGGAAAGCTGGATGCATCGGCAGGTGGGATGGCGCGGGCTGCGGGAACGGACGATTGCCGAAGCGGCGGCCTGGAGCCAGATGCTGCCGAAGATCCCGCGCCTGGTGCACGACGTCCTCGCCCGCGAAGACCACAGCGCCGCGATGCTTGTGGAGATCATGCGGCTGCGGGGGGCGCAGGAGCGGCAAACCAAGCTGCTCGCGCTGCTCGCCGCCGCATTGGGAACCTTGGCGGCGATGGCTGCATGGTATTTGCTGGGATTGCCCTTGCCGGGATAATCGCTCCCGGAACCCATACCCGTTCCTTTTCCGCCAGCGGGAGAGGAGGAAGGATCAGCCATGAACATCGTCATCCTCGCCGCCGGTCAAGGCAAGCGCATGCGCTCCGCGCGCCCGAAGGTTCTGCATTCGATCGCCGGCAAGCCCATGCTCGCGCGCGTCGTCGAAACGGCGCGGGAGACCGCGCATCTTTGCGGCGCCGCAGCGCGCATCGTGGTGGTGGTCGGTCACGGCGCGGAGGAGGTGCGGTCGCGCTTCGCGTCCCAGGCCGATCTGCAGTTCGTCGAGCAGCAGCCGCAGTTGGGAACGGGGCACGCGGTTCTGCAGGCTCTGCCCTGGATGGCCGACGACGTCCCCACGCTCGTGCTGTATGGCGATGTGCCGCTGGTGCGGGCGCAGACTCTGGCCGCGCTGCTCGACTCGGCGGGCGACGGCGTGAGCCTGCTCACCGTGAATCTGGCCGACCCGACCGGATATGGCCGGATCATCCGCGAGAGCATTCATGGGGGCGGTGCGGTTCATGCGATCGTCGAGGAGCGCGACGCCAACGAAGCGCAGCGGCGCATCACCGAAGTGAATACCGGCATCCTCGTTGCGCCCACGGGGCGTCTGCGGCACTGGCTGGCGGGCCTGTCGAATCAGAATGCGCAAGGGGAGTACTACCTGACGGACATCGTCGCCGCGGCCCACCGCGACCATGTGCCCGTCACCGCGAGCGTCGTCGCGGATCCCGACGAAACGCTGGGCGTGAACAGCAAGGTCCAGCTCGCCCACCTGGAGCGGGTTTTCCAGTGGCGCACGGCCCAGGCCTTGCTGGATGCCGGGGCGACATTGGCCGATCCGGCGCGCATCGATGTGCGTGGCACCCTGACGGTGGGTGCGGACGTGTTCATCGACGTCGGTTGCGTGTTCGAAGGGACGGTGACGCTGGGTGACGGTGTTCAGGTCGGGCCATATTGCTTCTTGCGCGACGTCGTGGTCGGTGGTGATACGGTCATCCACGCGTTTTCGCACTTCGACGGCGCGCACATCGGCGCCGGCGTGGTCGCCGGGCCGTTTGCGCGGCTGCGCCCCGGCGCGCGTCTGGACGACGCGGTACATATCGGCAATTTCGTCGAGATCAAGGCGAGCCACCTCGAACGCGGTGCCAAGGCGAACCACCTGGCGTATGTCGGCGATGCCCACGTCGGCGCCCGCGCCAACATCGGAGCAGGTACCATCTTCGCCAACTACGACGGTGCGAACAAGCACCACAGCGAAGTGGGTGCGGATGTGCATGTGGGCAGCAACTCGGTGCTGGTGGCGCCGGTGCGCGTCGGAGAGGGTGCCACCATCGGCGCCGGCTCCACGGTCACGCGCGACGTGCCAGCGCGCAAGCTCACCGTCGCCCGCGCGCGCGCGGTGACGGTCGAGGGCTGGAATCGGCCGGAAAAGAAGCCGCGCTGACCCGCCCCGCCCGTGCCGGCATGCGGGGAACGGGGGCTTGCTATTGGCCGAGCGCGGTGTTCAGCAAATATGCCAGCCGCGCTCCAGCCAGCGCCAACTGCGCTTCTGCCACCCGCTCGGAACGTGTCACGTATGCCCGCGAAAGCGTGATCGTTCGGCTGGGCGGCCGGCCATCGCAGGAAATGCCGGGAAGGTCGAGCGCGACGGTGCGCGCCAGCTTGAACGACTCCGGCCCCCACGCCGATGGAGGTTCCTCCACCCGCTGCGGATTTTCCGTGCGCGCCAACCGGATCAGCCGCTGCAGCGATGGCTGGGGGATCCAGTTGCCCTCGGGGCGCAATGCGAGCGCCACCACGCGGCTGTCCCAAAACGCATGCAGCGACAGCCTGTCGTGCTTGTGTTTGTGCGCGCCGCGGAAACGTCGCCCGCGCAGGCGCACCCGGATCCGATTGCCGCCCGCGGCGTAATCGACCTCGTGCAGCGGCTGGTGGATGTCCGCCGCAAGGTGCACGATCCACTTGAGCGCTTCTTCGCGTTCCGATCGCGGTCGGTTCCGGTCCCGCAGAATCGCCAGCATCCGGCCGATTTCGACCGTTGCGCATGCGCCGTGCGGACACCAGGACCGCATATCGCCGTCGCCGCCGCATGCCGGCCGGTTGTCGAAGTGCCAGCGTGGGCGATCCTGCGAACTGCCGCGGATCTGGTCGGCCCAGTCGGCAATCGCGGCGAGGCTCTTGCGTCCGGATGGCCGTCCTGCGCGATCGCGGTCGCTGCGCAGCAAATCGGCGATGGCGGCCTTGGCTTGGGCATTCAACAGGGCGTCGGCGATGGCGCCGACCGCCCGGTGGCCGACCGGCCCCCATGCCTGCGCGCACCAGGGAAGCCCGGCGAGCGCGAGTGCCAGCACGATGGAAACCGTGCGGCGGAGCGTTCGAGCGGCGCGCCGCATGTGCGACCGGGCGCTGCCGTTGCAGGCAGCCCCGTCGCTGCGGGTGGTCAACGATGCGGCCAGAGCCATGCCGCGCCGCGCACGCCGCTCGAATCGCCGTGGACGGCACGGACGAACTGCGTGTCGAGGTGATCCGAAAACGCGTACTGTCCGACGTGCGTTCCAAGTCCGTCGTACAGGGCGTCGATGTTGGAAAGACCGCCTCCGAGCACGACCACGTCGGGGTCGAGAACATTGATGATTGCGGCCAGGCTGCGGGCGAGCCGATCCTGGTAGGTGCGCAGGCATTCTTGCGCAGGCTCGTCTCCGGCTTGCGCAGCTGCGGCAATCTCCTCTCCCGCCCGGCTGGATCCGGTCTGCGCCAGATATGCGCGACGCAGGCCATCCCCGGAAAGGAAGGTCTCGATGCATCCGGTTCTCCCGCAATAACAGGGCGGGCCGGGCCGTTCTTCGTCGCGCACCCATGGCAAGGGGTTGTGGCCCCACTCGCCGGCGATCCGGTTGCGGCCCACGACGCAGCGGCGATCGACCACCAAGCCGCCGCCGACGCCGGTTCCAAGGATGACCCCGAAGACGATATCGTGGCCGGCACCGGCGCCGTCGATGGCTTCGGAGAGGGCGAAACAATTCGCATCGTTCTCCGTGCGAATCGCCCGCCCCAGCTTGCGCGCGAGATCTTCATGCACGGCGTGCCCGTTGAGTACGGTGCTGTTCGAGTTTTTCAGCAGCCCGGTCCGCGAAGAAATCGCGCCGGGCAAGCCGATCCCGATCGTGCCGGTTCGCCGCAGGTCGGATTCGACTTCCTGAACCAGGCGTGCCACGGCATCCAGCGTGGCTTCGTAGTTTCCTCGGGGCGTGGCCACCCGCTGCCGGCGCAGAACGGTACCGTCCTCGTCCAGGGCAATTGCTTCGATCTTGGTCCCGCCAACGTCGATGCCGATTCTCATGTCGTGTTGAACGTGGTTTGGTCGGGCCGTGCCACCGCAACGCACCGCCAGGCCGGAGCGGGCGCCGCGTCTCGGCGGCCAAGGTCGACGGTCTAGCGACGCGGACCGGATTGCGGATTGGGATTGGTCAGATCATCCACCATGCCATGCAGCGCTGCCCGCAACTGGGTTTCGCTGCATCCGAGCAGCAGCGCATCCTCCAACGCATCCTGCGCCATCTGCCGAAGTTCGGCATAGTTGTCGTTGAGCACCTTGATTTTTTCCAGGCAGGAAACCGGCGCGCCATCCTCCTGGCGCCAGACGAGGGGGGTGTTTTCAGGGTGACCGGCCATGTTGGAGGCGAATATACACGGCGGGCGTGCGCATGGCGTTCCGCACGGCCCTTCGGTAGACTGCACGCGCCATGCGCCGCGCCGCCCTGCTCCTGTCGTTCGTCTTTTTGCTCCTGGCCGCGGAGACTGCCGGGCTCGTGCACGAAATTGGCCACGGACTGGCCGGGGTGGCCACGCGTTCGGCGGCGGAGCGGGCTCATCCGGCCGCCTGGGCGAAGCCGGGAACCCTGGTTTGTGATCGGTGCTTCCAGTATGCGCAGATCGCCGGCCTCATGGCTGCGTCCGTGCTCGCGTTCGCGGCGCCCGATTCCCGCGTCGAATCGGCGCGCGTAGCCGCGTTCGCCTGGTTGCCGGCGGTCGCACCGGCGTTTCGCAGTCGCGATCCGCCGGCCCCGTTCTGATCGCGCCCTTGCCGTAATCCCTCCGCCATTCCGCCCGCCGCGATCCAACGCGATGGGCGGAGTGGCGTCCGTACCCTGTTTTCGTGTGCCGCCATGAATTGGAAAATCCTCTTTCCCGCTGCAGGATTCATCGTCCTTGCCCCCGCGCTCGCGTTTTCCCAGGAGGCCGCACCTGCCGGCGCCTCCTCATCGTCGACCGCATCGGCGACCGCGCCTGATTCGGGATCCGGTTCCCCCCCGAGTTCGGACGCCGCGCCGCTTCCCGACCTCGGTGCCACGCAGCTCGAATCCATCCAGGTCGTTTCCCAACGCCTCGATCGCGCGCGCGCCGGCCTGGAGACCGACCTCGGAGCGTCGACCTATACGATCGACTCGAAGGCGATCCAGAACATGCCTGGCGGCGACAACAATCTGCTCGATCAGGTGGTTCTGCAGGCCCCTGGCGTGGCACAGGACTCGTTCGGGCAGATCCACGTGCGTGGCGAGCACAACGCGTTGCAGTACCGGATCAACGGGATCATCCTGCCGGAAGGCCTGGTCGGCTTCGGACAGATGCTCGACCCGCGCCTGATCTCCTCGATGCGCCTGGAAACGGGGGCGCTGCCCGCCGAGTACGGCCTGCGCACGGGCGGAATCATCGACATCACCACCAAGAGCGGGGCGTTCGATTCAGGAGGCACCGTGTCGATCTATGGCGGTAGCCAGGACACCCTGCAACCCAGCATCACCTACGGCGGCGGCGCCGGCAACATCCACTACTTCTTCTCGGCCGATTCCTTGACCAGCAACCTCGGCATCCAGTCCCCCGACGGCAACGCCGCAACCCTGCACGACCGCACGAAGCAATTGCACGGCTTCGGCTACCTGGAGGACGTGCTCGACCCGAACAACCGGCTCGCCGTCATCGGCGGGGTCTCGACCGGCAATTTCCAGATCCCGAACCTGCCCTCGGCCGTGCCGACCGCCGGGTGGAACGTCAACGGTCAGACCACCTACCCCAGCGCGGCCCTCAACGAGTATCAGCGCGAGACGACGAACTTCGGCATCCTGAGCTGGCAGCATTCGCACGGAGCGTGGGACTGGCAGTCTTCCCTCACCGCGCACGAATCGACCTTGAATTTCACGCCCAGTCCGCTCGGCGATCTGCTGTTCAGCGGCATCTCCCAGGCGGCGTACAAGAAGAACACTGCCTACGCGTGGCAGACCGACTCTTCCTACCTGCTCAACGACACGCACACGCTGCGCGCGGGATGGTTCATGCAGGTGGACCAGTCGGTGAGCATGACCAATTCCCAGGTTCTGCCGCTCGATCCGACCACGGGGGCGCAGATCGGCACTGCGCCGGTGAACGTCGCCGACAACAGCACGGCGACGGAGCGCATCATGAGCGCGTACGTGCAGGATGAATGGCGGTGGACCCCCCGGTTGACGGTGAACTACGGCCTGCGCGCGGACACGTATTCGGCATACGGCAGCGCGAGCCAGATCAGTCCGCGTCTCAACATGGTATGGCGGCCCGAACAGGCGACGACGGTACATGCCGGCTATTCGCGCTATTTCACGCCGCCGCCGTTCGAACTGGTGGGCACGCAATCGATCGCCCAGTTCACGAACACCAGCGCCCTGCCGCCGGGATCGGTGACGCAGGACACCGCGCCCTATGCCGAGCGCGCCAACTATTTCGAT